>VBHV01000650.1 GCA_005881995.1 Chloroflexota bacterium
AGTTATCACGCTAAAATTGTACCCATTATAGGAAATTGGTTTAAAGTCAGGAGCTAAGATGGTAAAACCGGCTACACCCCATGCAATTAAACTACTCACAGGAAAAACTATTCTGCCGCCAAAGTAGCCTAATTCTGTTCTCCTCCGTTGTTTTTTATTATTCTGGTAGTTTTGCCAACCAATCGAAGCAATTGAAGCTGTTTGCTTATCTACTGAAACATTGCCCTCAATATGTATGCTGATAAACCAGGCTAACCTGACAAGGACATAGGAGTTGGCAATGTATGCCAGCAATAAAAAGAGCGATAAAAGAGAGTAAAGCATCTCTAAGTACACGCCTGCAAACGT
>VBHV01000651.1 GCA_005881995.1 Chloroflexota bacterium
TTCAAGATTCATAGTCCACCAGGCACACCACCCCCGTCTACAGTCCTATCAAGAACACGCCTCCAGACGCATCACAAAAATCTGCTTCTCGCTTATCCTTTAGACAGTTCTTGATGGAATGAGTCATTGAAACCCAAATGAAGCAACGAAAGAGGAGCAAAAACCAGATGAATACAGATACAGCCGTTATTCTCGAAGCAGAAGAGCAAATGCCAAAGACGGAGCGCAAAGTAGTGATGGATGTCCGTGATATCACGAAGAGTCTTCCCC
>VBHV01000653.1 GCA_005881995.1 Chloroflexota bacterium
CAGGCATCATGAATGCCCTCGTCGGTATTGCCGCGCAGGTCCTCGATATCTGTCAGCGCGCCTTTCATGAACATGTTGTAGGCCGTTTCGGTCAGGCCCAGTTCGCACGCCAGGATCACATGCAGCGCGGGCGTCAGCGATGAGCCATAGTCATGGTCAGTGATGGGGAAGTAGTAGTTCCAGTTGACGTACTTGGTCTTCAAATCAAATTGCTGATCAAGCACGGTAAGCAGCATTAAAACATCGGCCTGTTTGATAATTTGATAACGCTCCACGGCCTTTACGCCCAGGATACCCTGGTATGAGGTCTTACGATCCCGAAATTTTTCTTGATCGAGTGGTTCAAGATGGAAGAAGCCGTCAAATTGCTCAAACAAACCTGTTTCTTTGTCCTGCGGAATACGCATACGGTTGATGACATCATGCCAGTGATCCAGCCGCTGCTCACTCAAATCTAGCGTCTGGATTAATGCACCGGCTTTAGCGGCATCCACGTTCTGAAGCCAAAGCAATATATCCAGTGCTTTCTGGATATTCCACCTGGCCATATAGTTGGTATAGGCATTATTATTGACGTGTTCATGCCATTCGTCGGGGCCAATCACGTCGTTTATTTCATAATCCTCGCGCTCAGGGTGATATTCGGCACGGCTGCCCCAAAATTCAGCGGTACTCAGCAGCATCTCGGCGCCATACATACGCATAAACTCGTCATCGCCGGTTACTAGCCAGTATTGCCAGACGGCATGGGCGATACTGCTGGTGATATGTAGTTCGATGCGGCCGTTGAGAACGGGGATGAGTTGGCCATTCTCCGGGTGAACAATCGCGTCGGGTGTAGCCTCTCTGCCATCTAGCGTGCTTTCCCAGGGATATTGCGATCCTTCAAAGCCATTGTTTTTCGCTTTCTCACGCGCGCCAGGAAGCAGGTGGTAGCGATACATGAGGAGGTTACGGGCGATCGTGGGATGCGCATAGGCAAAGTAGGGCAGCATAAATACTTCGGTATCATGGAAGACGTGACCACGATATCCAAAACCTGTCAGGCCTTTGGCAGCAATGCTATAGCGTTCATCGTATGGCGAGACGCTGATACGCAGCTGGTAGATATTGTAGCGTATCGCCTGCTGCGCCCTATCGTCGCCTTCGATAATCACGTCGGAGAGTCGCCAGTAATGCTGCCATGCCCTCTGGTGCGCGGCAAGTAATATCTCGTAGGGTTGAACCTGCATGCAGGGCAACACCCGCGACGTACCCTCGACCAGCAGTGAAAAATGCGCATCTGGTATGGCTTCTAGATTGCTTGAATCGAGAATGCGGTGATGATGGTCAAGAGCAGCGGGCAGAGCATCTTCCACGTCGCGTGACGTGTACATCACCACGACTTTCTCTGCCGTGAGGGTCTCTCCCGGAGCCAGGATTCCATAGAAGCGAATGCTGGGGGCGATGTCCGAGCGAATAATTTCCTTGTGGAATTGGCACGACGAGGTGGTAAAGCTCATGGTCTGGGCCAGTTGTACCGCCGAGTGGCGCGTTTGCGCCTGCAACCAGACTATTTCGCCATCACGACGCTGCTCGACAGGCTCCCAGTGGAGCAGATCGTAGTTACCCACTGCCATATTAAGTGAGGCCCACAGGATGATGTCGAGATTCTCTCCAGTGGTTTTCTGCTCCTGGTCGGCGGTGACGCTATAGCGAATCGCGCCGACATGCTCATCCGCAAGGCTCGCGAAGCGTTCAATGGAAATGTGGACGCGAAAGCCGCCTGGGCTTTCCCAGGAGATAGTACGGCGCAGCACTCCATGCTGCATATCCAATACACGTTCGTAGGCAAGGATGGTACCTTGATCCAGGCGGAAACGCTCGTCATTCACAAACAGCCTGATCGGCAGCCAGTCTGGCGCGTTTGCTAATTCCTCCTTCCCTACCGCGATACGGTCGAACACTCCGTATAATAAAGTAGCGGGAGTGGCTTTGGGGTAGCCTTCCTCAAAGGCGCCACGCGTGCCAAAATAGCCGTTGCCGATGGTATAAACAGTCTCCTGACTATGCAGCTTCGAGGCGTCAAATCTATCTTCAGAAATATGCCAGAGGTCCACAGAGTACCCTTTCTACTGGTTTCTAACAATTACCCAACACGAGTACCGTTAGCTCAGAATATCTCGCAGGTGCGCATTGGCGAGCGTTGGCATTACTTTGTCCGCTTTGTGGAAACGTTCCTTTGGTCCGATACCCAGCGCCTGCATGCCAGCAGCTTTTATGGCTTCGATACCCGCATCAGCATCTTCCACGCCCAGGCAAGCGGGAGTGGGAACCCGCACCGTGCCCGCGGCGTAGACAAACAGATCGGGTGCGGGTTTGCCATTGATGACGCTATAGCCGTCGGCGATGCCATCGAGGTAGTTCAAAATATCCAGGCGCTCAAGCACCGTGCGGCAATTTTTACTGGCAGAGGCGATGGCTACTTTGATGCCCGCGTCGCGGATTTCCTGCAGCAGGTCTCTACCGCCGGGTACAAGATCATTGGGCGTCATTGACTTAATCATGTCATTGTAGTAGCGGTTCTTGCGATCCATCATCTCTTGTATCTGCTCTTCAGATACATTGCGACCTCGAATGATGTACATCAATGATTCGCGGCGGCCAATACCGCGCAGGTGCGCGTCATTCTCTTCACGAGTAAAGGGAATGCCTTCATCATCCGCAAGACGTTTCCAGGCTCGATAATGGTATTCGGAGGTATCGGTTAACACCCCATCCAGGTCGAAGATAATAGCTTGTGGTTGTTGCATCTGTAATCAGTCCTCCCTGCATTGTTCTATAGGTAATAATTCCCTATACTTCGTTAACGAATGAACGAAGCGGGAAGTACCAAATGGCTGGTTCCGTTGGCCTTCTTTGCCGCGTAATGGTCGGTGTTATTTCCGCATGCGCAACATATGATATGACAAACGATCACTGTGAGTTATATATCAGGTATGATAAAGCTATGACAACCACGCATGCTGAATTTGTTCACGGTATTAAAGCTGAACTGCCGATCCTGCTGGGAACCATCCCTTTCGGTCTGATTTATGGGGTAGTGGCGCGTAGCGCGGGTATCCCGGCGCTTGTCGTGCAAGCCATGTCGTTGATTGTACTCGCCGGTTCAGCGCAGTTTGTGGCCGCGCAACTGATCGGGGCTGGCGTACCAGCGGGTATCATCATCCTCACGGCAGTCATCATCAACCTGCGCCACGCCCTGTACAGCGCGTCGGTTGTTCCCTACCTCAAACGACTGAATTCAGGCTGGAAGATGCTGCTGGCATACCGGACCAGAAAACACTGGTACTTTTTTGGCGCGGGGCTAACTTTATGGACCTCCTGGCAGGCAAGTACGGCGGTAGGTATTCTGCTTGGCGCGCAGGTTCCCGCGAGCTGGTCACTGGATTTCACACTGCCGCTCACGTTCATCGCGCTGGTTGTTCCATCGCTCAAAGGGCGTGCCAGTGTAGCCGCGGCAGCCACGGCGGGGGTCGTCGCGGTCCTGGCGGCGGATTTGCCCCTCAGGCTAGGCCTGGTCGTCGCGGCCCTGATCGGCATCGGCATTGGCATCGGTATTGAGCCTTGGGATAGAAAACGCGCAAGCACGAGTGAAGACAAGGCGCAAGTCGTTACGCACACACTTTCCACTAATGAATCACCAGAGATCATTCCACCAGGACGAACAGGAAAGGAGGCGCTGTGATGACATCTCTATCCCTCTGGCTGACACTACTCTGCATCGGGGCAATGACCTACGCGATTCGCCTGTCATTTATCACGTTCTTTGGTAAGATAGAGATGCCGCCGCTCCTCCTGCGTACCTTACGTTTCGTGCCCGTCTCCGTGCTTTCCGCCATCATCTTTCCTGCGCTGTTCCTGAACGCCAACCGGCTCAATCTCACCCTGAGCAACGCCCGGTTGATTGCTGGTATACTTGCTGCTCTGGTGGCATGGCGGACTAAAAATGTGCTACTCACGATTATCGTGGGGATGGCAGGTCTGTGGCTGCTACAGCTGGTAGTCAGGTAACTTTACTACTCCTATTACCTGAGAGGCTACCACTTGATAGCCTCTACTGATTCCCTGATTCTTTGGCCCCATGAATGATATCAAAGTAGGGTGGAGGAGCATCGGTCTTCACATTCGAGCCAAATTCAGCCTGAGAGTTACGACCGCTATTGGCATCATAAGCGCCGTTCTGTTTCAGGATATTGATCGCCTTCTGGATAGAATCGCGCTGTAGTCCTCCCACCCTCACCGTGACAAGAGGATGTCCTTCATTAAATTCGCGCTGATAGAATTGGCTGTCATCTTCTGCTACACCCGCTTCTGTCAGCTGCTTTGCCATTTTCTTGTTCTCAACTTTGGTATCTGCCAGTCCAAGATGATCATCGCCGTATCCGGCGCTTCGGAGATCGTCGTAGGCCTTTTTTGCCTGCGCCATATCCTTAAAGACAGCGACGATAGAGGAGCTTTCCTTCTCCGCCATAAATTCTATCCTTTCTCTGTCAACACAGACACTGAGATACTGAAGAATATTCGCCTTTGTTTTGGCTCTCTTTTTTATGACGGTTCAATTTGGGTAAACGGATACTGTTCCTTGCAGGCGGGTCATAGTGAATTCTGCTTCTGCAGATGCAATAACCTTCCTATATGATAAGATGCACTAAATGGTTTTGTATTCTGTGGGAAAGCAAAAGAAGGCATAGTATGGCAACATCACAATTCCGGGGAGAAGTGCGAGCACCCGATTTCCCGGCGGGGCTAGATTGGATCAATAGCGACCATCCGCTGCATATTCGCGAATTGAAGGGGCGCATTGTCATCCTGCACTTCTGGACACTCAGTTGAATCAATTGTATGCACGCGCTTGCGCAGTTGCGTGAGCTTGAAATCACATTTCCCGATGAGCTTTCAATCGTCAGCGTTCATTCTTCGAAGTTTTCGCGAGAGAAATTTACCGATAGCGTGCGTGATGCGGTGCTGCGCTATGGGATAGAGCATCCAGTCGTGAACGATAGGAGTATGCGCATCTGGCGCGAGTACGCGGTGCGAGCGTGGCCCACGCTCGTATTCATTGACCCGGAAAACCGTGTTATCGACAAGCACGAAGGAGAGATCCACCCGGAGGCGACAAAAAAACTGCTGCGCGAGATGATCGCGGAGTTTGATGCACAGGGGCTGCTCGATCACCGCCCATTGCGTTTTGCACGCGAGAGCGCGCCGGAAGCCGTCATCGCTTTTCCGGGCAAGCTAGCGGTAGATGCGCAGGCGAATCGGCTAGTCGTCAGCGATTCAGGGCACCACCGGCTGTTGGAGATGAATCTGTCGGGCAAAATCCGGCAGGTGATTGGCACAGGTGAGGCGGGCAGGACAGATGGGCCTTTTCCGCAAGCGCAGTTCAACAGGCCACAGGGCGTGACGCTGGTCGGTGATATGCTTTACGTGGCTGATACCGAGAACCACCTGGTACGGCGTGTTCACCTGGCAACGCAGCAGGTTGAAACTATTGCCGGAACAGGGGAACAGGCGGGGATGGTGAGCACTCCTCCAATGGGTGAGGCGCGCAGCGTGGCCTTGAGCTCGCCCTGGGATCTGGCGCGATGGGGAGAGCGCCTGTATATCGCGATGGCGGGGACGCACCAGTTGTATGTGCTTTACCTTGATCGCGACGCCATTGAGCCATTTGCGGGTACCGGACACGAAGGGTTGCTGGATGGAGAACGCAGCGAGGCATGGTTTGCGCAACCTAACGGACTCAGTATTGATGGACGCGTCATGTACGTCGCGGATAGCGAGACGAGCGCGGTGCGCGTGGTGGCCCTTTCCGGCACGCAAATGGTGAGGACCCTCGTTGGTACCGGTCTTTTCGATTTTGGCGATGTAGATGGCGTTGGCGACCAGGCGCTTTTACAGCATGTCCAGGCTGTTTGTGCTATCGGTGGCACAGTATACCTTGCGGATACGTATAATAACCGTATCAAGGAATTGAACCCACAGACGCGCGAGGTCACAGCCTTTGCGGGGTCCGGTGAGGCTGGTTTCCGGGATGGCGCACCCGATGTCGCTCAATTTAATGAGCCTGCGGGGCTGGCTGCCGCCGAGGGGAAACTCTACGTTGCGGACACCAACAACAACTCCATCAGGGTCATCGACCTGACATCTGGAAGTGTGGGAACGTTGAACGTACACATGTAATCCTGAAACGAGGGAGATATTTATGCAAATAGGCGTTGGTTTACCTTCTGTCATCCCTGGCGTGCAGGGAAAAGACGTTTTGGCATGGGCCAGAAAAGCGGATGCTGGCCCGTTCTCCAGTCTTGCTGTTATTGACCGCCTGGTTTACCCTAACTACGAAACGCTGATCACGCTGGCGGCGGCAGCAGGCACTACTCAACGTATCCGGTTGATACCCAGCGTGTTGTTAGCGCCGCTGCGCAATGCGGCGTTGCTCGCGAAACAGGCGGCCAGTCTCGATGCACTTTCTGGAGGTCGCCTCACGCTTGGACTGGGTGTTGGAGGGCGCGAGGATGACTTTATTGCTGTCGAGGTGCCATTCCACAGGCGGGGGAAAATCTTTGAGGAACAACTGACAACTATGAAACGTATCTGGTCGGGTCAACCGTTCAGCGACGATGTAGGGCCAATTGGACCTGCCCCCGCACGGCCAGGGGGGCCTGAACTGCTCATCGGCGGGTATTCCCCAGTTGCGATACAACGCGTTGGGCGTTGGGGAGATGGTTATATTTCTGGAGGCGGAGGGCCAGAGAGGTCAAACCAGGGCTTCAGATTGGCCGAAGAATCCTGGAAGGCTGCCGGTAGAGAGGGGAAACCACGCCTGGTCGGAGCCATGTATTATGCCCTTGGCCCAGATGCAGCGGAACGCGGAGGCGCGTATATCCGCCACTATTACTCATTTCTGGGGCCGATGGCGGACATGATGGCGAAGACGCTGCCAACCTCGCTTGAGGCGATTAAGGGCGCTATACAGGGCTTTGCCGATATTGGAACCGATGAATTGATTCTCTGGCCATGCACACCCGACCTGGAACAGATTGATCAATTGGCTCAATTGATTGGCTAATCGATTCCGATCGTAGGGACAATGGGCGGGAGGGTGGATGATGTGGGGGCCTTGTGCTTGTCCGCCCCGTGTAACAAGAAGACTCAGCATGACTGAGGAACGGGACAAGCACAAGGCCCCCTCGTCCGCTCAACGCCACCCATTGTCCCTACGAACCGGGACGCGATAATCCTTGATAACCAGCTTGCCAATGCCTCCTCTTCTCATGCCCGTCCAAACCTGGACGCCGTCACCTCTGAATCTGCGAATATTCAGCACTATTGACCATATCGAAGTGACAATCGTCTTTATGTTTGCAATGTAATATGTAAGGAGGCTTCTTTGGCTAAAACATCTGAACTTGAACCAATCGTTGAACCGATGGTAGAGGAGGTAGTGGTTTCTCGAACCTGGGTATGGTATAGCTCGTTACTGCAAATTCTGCGTTTTAGTATCGTAGGTATATTGAACACTAGCATTGATGTACTAACGCTAAATATCCTCGTTCTGCTGTTTCCAATCCACAACGCTAATCTCTTGTTGATCTACAACTCAATCGCCTACCTATTCGGTGCGCTCAACAGCTTCCTCTTAAACAAATATTGGACATTTAAACGTAAACACACCGTTACAGGCGGTGAATTACTCCGTTTCGCCATTATCAATGTGATCGGTATCCTCTGCAATGATGCTATTATTTGGAGCGCCGCGCAGTTATTACATACCATGATTCCAAACACAGTGGTATGGGCCAATGCCGCAAAATTGTGCGCCGTATTGGGCACAGCCTTCGTGACCTATCTCGGCATGCGCCTGTGGGTCTTCGCAGGCAAGCATTACAACGAGGCGATTGATGTAAAATGACGAGGAGGAAGCCTCCCCACGTTACGTAAAGCCAGGGCTAGAATGCATTCTATCTGCCAGGCACTCCATTTTATGTGAGATAATGAGAGTGCTATCGAGTCATGCCTGATGGTCTATTTTTGCAAATGCAACGCGTCAATCACCTCATACGTGCTATATATGTAACTAGATGAGCAACAACGGGTTAGATGTGAGGAACCTCAACATGAGAATAGCACAAATCGCTCCTCCCTGGCTGCCTATTCCACCAAAGAACTATGGCGGAACGGAGAATGTACTCTATAATCTTGTAGAAGCGCAGGTTGCGCAGGGGCATGACGTTACTTTATTTGCGCCCGGAGATGCCAGGACATCGGCAAAACTGGTATCTTTTTTTCCCCGGTCGCTTCTTGAAGAAGGCATTCCCTGGACCATGCATCTTAAAGCGTATTATCACTTACATAAAGCCGTTGAGCAGATCAAAGAGCAAAGTTTTGATATTGTTCATACCCACCTCTCCTCGAGCGCGGACATGTACGTGTTTCCCCTCACTGCTTCACTTACTACCCCACACGTCACAACATTGCATAGCCACTTTCCCTTTGATCGCGATGCACGAACGGGAAAGATAGGTGATGCCGACTCTTATTATATGGAATGGGCGCCTGATGTCCCAACGATTTCGATTAGCGAAAGCGCGCGTAAAGAAGAGGGAGCGCTCTTTCCGCTGAACTTTATAGGCGTGGTACATAACGGTATATCGATGCGAGAGTATTACCGGGTGAACGCGCCAAAGGGAGACTACTTTGTCTGGTTGGGACGTTTTATGCCGGAAAAAGGCGCGCACCTGGCAATCGAAGCGGCAAAGCGCGCAAAAGTGCCACTGATCCTGGCCGGTACCATTGATCGGTATACCAAGGAATCGATGGACTACTTCAACGAAGTCATCAAACCTCAGATCGGAAGCGAGCAGATTTCCTACATTGGCCCTGTCAATGTGAACCAGAAAATGCATTTATTCAGTCGCGCGCGTGGCCTCCTCAATCCCATCGAATGGGAAGAGCCTTTCGGCATGGTGATGATCGAAGCGATGTCACAGGGGTGTCCGGTTATCTCGTTTGCGCGAGGAGCTGCGCCGGAGATCGTGGCGGACCAGGTATCGGGCTTCCTGGTACGCACTGTCGATGAAATGGTTGAGCGCATTCCACAAATCGATACCATTGACCGGAATGCAGTTCGCATGCACTTCGAGCGCAATTTCTCTGCGCGCGTGATGGCAGAGAAATACACCGAGGTCTATAAACAGGTCATTCAGTTGAACAGAAACGTTACACCATCCGAGCTCTCCCCTACCGGTGGGGAAATAATAAAGTCTCCTGCCCTGGGAAAAGCAAAGGTATCCTCGCCTGGCATGTTCCCACCCTCGACTCTTTCAGCGCAGTAAAAAGGCGTAGTTGGATATGCAACATTCATTACAGGACAGTAGCCCAGGTACTCAGCGGTACCTGGGTTCTCTTCATTCCATTGGGCTGTGATAGAATGAGAAGACAACGTATTTAGCAAGGAGAACCCATGGCCAGCAAAAATATTTATCCCATCGGCACCCTTCCCCCACTGGGAGAGGTTCCTGAGTACATGTATGCGCAGGTCATACGCCAGGACCGGCTGGGCGAGCCTCGTGTTGCCTTCCAGATCGAGGAGATGGAGGTACCAGACATTGCCCCGGA
>VBHV01000678.1:0-2201 GCA_005881995.1 Chloroflexota bacterium
CCTTCCGCCCCGGCAAAACATCCGCTTCTGCAGCACATAAAAACCCTTGTATTCGCACTGGCGGCCTTGCTCGTGGTGATCGGCTCTATTTCATTCTTATTGACGCGTACTCCTTCGAACCATTCGTCCAGGCCGTCGACAGCGACAACCGTTGTCAAGACGCCCGACCTGAAAGCCACCGCAACGGCCCGGGCCATGGCGACGCTTGAAGCAAATACAATTCTCTATGATCCTTTATCCCAAAATATCCGCAACTGGCCTGTTGCAACCAGCGGCACCGTCCTGTACCAGTTCATGGATGGCGCTTACCATATCACAAACAACGACCCCTCCAGGGTTGCACCTGCTATATTACAGGGTGGAACCATAACGCGGCCCTATGCCTATAGCCTCACCATGCAGGAGATACGAGGAGACGACAACTCCATCAATAACGAGTTCGGCATGATCCTACGTTTTTCCTCCCAGGAGAAGAACGGCAAGCTGATGGTAAGCTTTTATACCCTGGAAGTCCTCAATAAAAAAGGCGGAGAATATCAATTCTGGAAGTACGATAACAGCCAGGCTACTCCCTGGAAAGAGCTCGCGCATCATCCCTTTGGCGGCGAATTTCACCAGGGGCAGGGGCCAAAAAGTCTGAATACCTTCAAAATTCTGGTAAACGGCAAGAACTATACGTTGATAGTAAATGGAAAGCAGGCCTGGACCGTCCAGGATAGCTCGTTGACGAATGGGGAAGTGGGGATGCTGGTGAATCTGAGGGGAACGGAAGTCGCCTTTTCAGACTTAAGGTTGACTTATACATAGAAACCTGTGCTAGGAGGCTCTGGTGACGAATATCTTAATTACTGTGACGCTTTGGATCACAGGTTTCCTACTTCTCGTGAATGCGGCCTGTGCCGTGCTATTTCGCAAGAAGCGCAAAGCAGAAATACTCTCCTATCTTGCTGCGGGCCTGATCGAACTGGGCATTTTTATCTTTGTCCTGCTGCTTCACCTCGCTATATTGACCCGGGTGCCGTATCATTTGCCGCGAGGCCTGCCCTTCAATCGCGCTGAAATCGGCGCCGCCATCGCCGTTGGCGTGGGCTTGTTCCCCGTCGGCTACTGGCACCGCACCTCCTCCGCGCGCATACGCGAACATATCGCAAAGGACGCGCAAGCTATGCAAAAGCACGAAGCAGGAGTGCGCGTCCACAGCAATGCTCCCGGCGAATGGATGAATTAGAGGACTTTCGATTACTGACCTGTATTCTCGTTGAATTATCTTGACAAACCTTTCTTACCCATGTTATGCTTATATAGCAATTAGCTATACAGCGAACATATTATGAAGATAAGGATACGCGAGAAATGTCAATGCATCCTGAAAACCTTTCTCCTATTGTCTCCAATACCGGTATACAGCGACCCCAATTTGAGCAATATGAACAGGCGCCAAAGGCGCAAGCATTACCTGCTATCGCGGCCTATGATCTGCTGCGCGTGTTTGGACAAAAGGCCGCAGTAAACTACCTCACACTGACGGTACAGCGCGGCGAATTTTATGGCTTTCTCGGCCCAAACGGGGCCGGTAAATCTACTACCATCAAAATGATGGTAGGCCTTTTGCGTCCCACGTCGGGCAGCGTCTACGTTGGCGGAATCGATGTATGGCATGAGCCGGTAAGGGCGCGTGCAATCATGGGTGTATTACCAGAATACCTCAATCTCTATGAACGATTATCAGGTAGGGAATTTTTAATCTTTGCCGGGCATATGTATGGCGTACCAGGTGCCGATATCCGCAGGCGTTCTGAGGAATTGCTGCACGTCTTGACACTTACCGATGATGCCGAGAAGCTGATCGTCGATTATTCGGTGGGTATGCGCAAAAAGATAGCGCTGGCGGCTGCCCTCATCCATCGTCCCCAGGTCTTGTTCCTGGATGAGCCATTCGAGGGTATCGACCCGGTAAGTTCGCGTACCATCCGCGATATCCTGCGCGATTTGACCCAACACGGCACCACCGTCTTCTTCTCATCTCATATTATGGAGGTGGTGGAACGGCTCTGCACGCGCGTCGGCATTATCAACCAGGGCAAGTTAGTAGCCGAGGGAACGCTGCAAGAACTGCGTGCCAGGGCCAGCGGCGAAGAGAAGGATGCCACGCTGGAAGATATCTTCCTGAACGTGATCGGTGCGCGTGAAGAGAATCATAA
>VBHV01000678.1:2213-2576 GCA_005881995.1 Chloroflexota bacterium
ATGCTGACGCGGGGATTTGTGCGCAACCGGACGAGTCTGATTGGCTCGATCATCTTTTTACTGGTGGTCGTGTTTTTCGCGGGCTCGGCCGCCTTTGGCACCTACTTCGCCTATCGCGCGTTGCCCACCCCTGCCAACACCGAGGTTCTCTACCTTGTGCTGACAGGTCTATTCGTGTTGTGGATTGTCTTGCCCTTACTGGAGTTTAGCAACAACGAGGGGCTGGACATCTCCAAATTGACGCTCTTTCCCCTGACACGCGCGGAGTTGATGGTGAGCCTGCTCTTCTCTACGCTGCTCGATGTGCCGACGGTGGGGTTGTTTTTGCTCATGGCTGCCATTGTAGCGGGTTGGGCTGTTTCT
>VBHV01000552.1 GCA_005881995.1 Chloroflexota bacterium
ATACGGTCACGGTGCAGATGGAGGTCGACATCAACGGCTACTGGGCGGAACTGACGCGCACGTTCTTCGCGGGTACAATCAGCGACGAATGGCGTCGAGCGCACGAGGCATGTGTGCAGGCGCAAGACGCAGCACTGCAGTCTATACGTGATGGTGAATCCGCGCGGAACGTAGATGGCGCAGCTCGCGGCGTCATGGAAAAGGCGGGTTTTGGCTCCGCCTTCAAGCATGGACTGGGACATGGATTTGGCTTTCAAGCCATTAATCATGCTGCCGTCCCCGTGCTGCATCCGGCTTCAAAAGACATATTGCGCAGCGGTATGGTGCACAACATGGAGCCAGCGGTGTACCTGGAAGACAAGGGTGGTATTCGCCTCAATGATAACGTCGTCGTGAGAGAAGATGGCAACGAGGTGTTGTCATCGATGATTCCGCGCGACCTGGATTGGTTAGTTGTTAAAGGATAGATGAGGGCGCAATTCAGTGCGCCCCTAGATCAGAAAGGGTAAACATCGCATGGGAATACTAGATGATAAAGTGGCGATTGTCACAGGCGCGGATAGCGGCATTGGCCGCGCTATCGCCATTCAGTTCGCCAAAGAAGGCGCAACTGTGGTGGTGAACTACGCGCATAATGAGCAGAAAGCCGATGAAGTGCGGCAGGTCATCGAAAAGAACAACGGCAAGTCCCTGGTGATCCAGGCGGACGTTTCGCAGTACCAGCAAGCCATAGGGTTGATTCAACAGGCCGCAGAGCACTTTAACCAGCTTGATATTCTGGTCAACAACGCGGGTATGGAAATTCACAGTCCATTTCTGGATGTGACGGAAGAGCAGTTTGATCGCGTGCTGAGCGTTGACCTGAAGGGCGCGTTTTTCTGTGCACAGGCGGCTGCGCGCGAAATGGTCAATCGCAAGACCGCCGGGCGCATCGTCAACATCTCATCGGTGCACGAAGACCTGGCGATGCCCAAGAATGTTCCATACTGCTGCGCCAAGGGCGGGCTGCGCATGTTGACGCGCACCATCTCGCTGGAACTCGCTCCCTACAATATCACCGTCAATAATATCGCCCCAGGCGCCATTCATACGCCCATTGATGCCGATGTCGAGGCTGACCCGGAGAAGATGGCGGCGCTGCTCAAAGAGATTCCCCTGTCACGTATGGGGCAGCCGGAAGAGGTGGCGAAGCTGGCACTTTACCTGGCCTCGGATGCAGCCGCCTATGTCACCGGCTCAACGTATGTGATTGATGGTGGACTATCGATCGACACGGGGGCTTTGTAGATGGATACCCAGCAAAGGGTGAGCGCACAATGACCATCGAAATCAAAGTCGGCCCGCCCGTTATCACCATCAGCCAGGGCAGGACTTTCATGGTGACGGACCAGCGCGGCTTTATCAATACCGATAGCGACGAAGGGGTCTATGCCATAGATACCCGCTTCGTCAGCTTTTATCACATCTTCATCAATCGCGTGCCCTGGGTGGTCATCAACTCCAGCCAGTTGAGCTTCTACGCCTCGCGTTTTCACCTGACCAATCTCGAGATCAATACGGAGGGAGGAGAGATCGCGGCCAACTCACTGGGATTGACACTCAACCGTACCGTTAGCGAGGGCATCCACGAGGAGTTTGAAATCGTCAACTATAGCGGGAAGAAGGTTGTCTTCGTGCTGGAACTGGCGATACGCTCGGATTTCGCCGACATTTTTGAGGTGAAATCCCAAGATATCGTCCAGCGTGGTAAGCAGCAGACACAGTGGGATGGAACGCAAAAGGTATTGCGTACCGCCTACGATAACAAAGATTTTCATCGCGCCACCACGTATGCGATTACCAAAACCAGTTCTCCCGTTAGCTATGCGAATGGGCGCCTGTTCTTCGAGATAGAGTTGGAGCAAAACGAGAGCTGGCAGACATGCGCCGATCTGATACTGGAGCATGGGCAGCATGTTTCGAAACAGGATGCGTATTCTTGTACGTTTGAACAGAAAGGAACGCATTCAGCAGGTGCGACACCCTCCGCGCAACAAGAGCCAAAGAGCGATTTTGATCAGCGGCAGGCGCGCTGGCAGCAGCGCAGCGCCTCTATTGTTACACCCAACAATGACCTGTATCGTACCTACCGGCAAGCCGTTGATGATATGGGCGCGCTGCGCATCTACGATATGGATGTGTCAGACGAAGCATGGGTTCCGGCTGCCGGCGTTCCCTGGTTTGTGACGTTGTTCGGGCGCGACAGCCTGACCGTGTCCTACCAGAATATGGCCGTTTCGCCCGGCTTTGCACGCGGCGCGTTGAAGCGCCTGGCGGAGTACCAGGCCACGAAACGCGACGACTGGCGAGACGCGCAGCCCGGCAAGATTTTGCATGAAATCCGTTTCGGCGAACTGGCGCATTTCTCCAAAATCCCCTTTACGCCCTACTACGGCACCGCCGATGCCACCATCCTCTACCTGATTGTGCTCTCGGAAACCTATCGCTGGACGGGCGATGTCGAGCTATTGAAAGAGTACCGCAAGGTAGCCGAGGGCTGCCTGGATTGGATTGACCACTATGGCGACCTGGATGGGGATGGTTTTCAGGAGTATAAAACCTTGCAATCGTCTATGCCGATGGTACACAGGTCAAACAGCCAAAGGGCCTGTGTGAATTGCAGGGGTACGTGTATGATGCGAGAACTCGCATGGGGGAAGTATTCCAGGTTTTGGGCGATGAACAGCGGGCGCAGCAGCTTTTGCAAGAGGCAGAGACGTTGAGGCAGAAATTCAACGAGGTGTTCAGGATGGAAGACGAGGGCTGCTATGCCTACGGGCTTGACCCCGATAAGAAGCAGATTACCTCGATTGCCTCCAACGCCGGGCAGGTACTCTGGAGTGGTATCGCCGAGCAGCATAAGGCCGAACGGACCGCGCAGCGGCTCCTGCAGGAAGATATGTGGAGTGGCTGGGGCATTCGCACCCTTTCGAGCAAGAATCCGGCTTTTAATCCCTATCTGTATCAGCTTGGCTCCGTCTGGCCCCAGGACAATGGCATCATCGCGGCGGGCTTCAAACGCTATGGTCTGGCCAATGAAGCCAACAAGGTCATTCGTGGCATCTTCGATGCAATTGACCGTTTCGATTCGTACCGGCCACCGGAAGTCTTCGCAGGAGTGCATCGCAGAGGAGACGAGGATTTTCCCATCCTCTACCCCGGTGGGGCCAACATTCCACAGGCCTGGGCCAGCGGCAGCGTCTTCCATATGCTGCGTACTATCCTGGGTTTGCGGGCCGATGCCCCGCATAAGCGGTTGTACGTCAAGCCAACCCTGCCCGATTGGATACCATCCATCGAACTGCAGCGCTTGCAGGTTGGCCCTTGTTACATCACCCTGCATTTCTGGCGTGAAAGGGATACTTCACGTTGGGAAGTGCGCGAGATCACCGCCGGGAAGAATGTAGCGCAGGAGGACATGATTTCAGTGATGGATGACTCTGAAAGGTAATGATCAATTGGCGCGAACTTTTTACACGAAATGGTCGCCCGGTACCAAAATAGTACCCGAATCTCTTTTGCGCAGCGTCATAGTTGCAGTCTCTAAAAGTCACAAATATCGCTTGTGACTTTTTTTATCGTGGTCGTCTCATCTGGCGTATTACTCAGATAGAGCAAACAAAACAGGAGGAATAACAAGAGTGGAGAGGATAGAGGAGTTATTGACGGTGCAGGAAGTCGCTACTCGCCTGCGTGTGAATGAAGCCACCGTGCGTCGTTGGATCAAGAGTGGCGCGTTAGAGGCTATCAAACTGCCACACCGGGGCAAGCGTGAGATTTATAGAGTCAGGCGTACTACTTTGAATTCTGTATTGAAGTACCTGGATGCGTCCGGGTAAATGGACGTAGAGTAGCGACTTTGATTTGTACAGGTAAAGTGAGTAGAGCGTATACCTGGGGAATGGAATCTTCGTGTAATTAGCAGGCAATAGTATATCAAGAGAAAGAGGGAAAGATTGCAAGAGCAAATCAAAGAGCAAATTATTCCTGTCAAAATGTATCGTTCTGAAGACCGTCTCACAGTTGCGGCGCCCATGCCAGGTTTAGAGCCGGACGATATTCAGGTAGAGGTGACACGCGATAGGCATCTCATTCTACGTGGAAACCTGCGAGGAGCCTTAAAAGGCGAGAAAGAAATCTTGCTTGACGAATGGAGCGTAGGATTCTACTTTCGTGACCTGGATTTACCATTACCGGTCAATGGTGAAATGGCGAATGTCACCTATGGCAATGGGGTTGTTACCGTTGCCCTGCCTGTCAGCCAGCAAACGGTCCCTGCCCAGCTTGTGCTTGCGCAGGTGGCTCCTGATCGCGGTGTGCGTTGGGGCAATGCCGGGCATGAGCCAATGTAAGTCTTGAGCGGGCGACCGCCAGGGTCACCCAAGAGGCACCAACCGAAGCCGGAAAGCCAAGCATAGGGCCCGATGATGCGTAGGGGCGAGGGTGATCATGTTTCCCCTAGATGGAAGCCAGATGAACAGGACGCGGACGACCCTAAAGGCCCTCCCCGCCTCACATCCGCCGCCCTCGCCACTACGGATGGTGATGGGCTTGTTGGGCGATCGCGAGGGTCGCTCTGGGAATTACGCCTCAATGCGCTTCAGAGCGACCTGTACCGTTCCCTCCGACTGGATAGCTTCCATGCCGCTATCAATCTGCTCGCGTATCTCGATCTGCCGGGCGCGGGTGACGCTCATAATATCGGCCCTTGCCTCCTCTAACATCCTGGCGATGCCGGTTTCCTTTGTCACCAGTTGCAGGCGCTGCAGCTCCGCACCCAGGGAGATGTTGGACTCGCTCTTGTAGCGACGCACGGCCGTGGCTATCTCGATCAGCAGTTCACCGTCGGCTTCAGCCTCGTCGCTAATCAAGGCGTCATTGGCGATGGGCCAGCGACTTGTATGAATCGACCCTTCTCCCTCGCTAGCGGTGAAGAGCGACTGGTAGATCTCCTCTGTGATATACGGGAAAAAAGGCGCGAAAAGCTTGAGGACGGTCAACAGCACGGAATAAAGCGTGTAACGCGCACCATCGCGTTTAGCATTAGCTTCATCATATAAGCGCTCCTTTGCCATCTCCAGGTAGTTGTCAGCCAAATCCCTCCAGAAGAAACTCTCTACCTCGCTTTTAGCTGCCGCGTAATCATACCTGTGGAAGTGATCGGTTACACGCTGAATTACCCTTTGCGCGCGGGAAAGCAGCCAGCGGTCGGTTGGGGTGAATGCTGGTAGCACGCCGGACAAGGCAGGCAGGCGGTATCCCTCCAGGAAGCGCTGGCTGAATTTCGCCACGTTCCAGAGCTTGGTGACGAGCTTTCCTCCCATCATGATCTTGTCTTCGCTGATAAGCGCGTCTTTGCCAGGTGCAGTGCTGGCAGCCCAGTAGCGCAGCGCATCAGCAGAATACTTCTCGATCATGTGCATAGGCGGCATAGGACCGCCGCCGCGACTCTTACTGATCTTGCCAGCGCCCTCGGCAGCTAACCCCCAGCCCGAGATGGCGATGACCTTCCAGGGCAGCAGACCAAAGTGATGATGGGATTTCACAATAGTATAAAATGCCCAGGTACGGATAATCTCATGCGCCTGGGAACGCAGCGTCATGGGAAAAACCTTCTCGTACAGGGTCTTGTCCGTCAACCAGCGGCCCACGATCTGCGGAGACATAGACGAGGTCGCCCAGGTATCCATCACATCCTCTTCTGGCGTGAAGGAGGTATTGCCGCAGGTACATGCTTTTGCTGGCTGCTGTTCGGTTGGGTCCAGCGGCAGCTGCTCTTCATCCGCCAGCAGCACTTCGCCGCAGGCATTGCAATACCAGACCGGGAATGGCACACCAAAGTAGCGTTGGCGCGAGATGCACCAGTCCCAAGCCAGGTTTTCTACCCACTCGCGATAGCGCGCCTGCATGTGCGCCGGATACCAGGTGATCTGCTCTCCTGCTGCCAGGAAATCCTCTTTGAAGTCGAGCACGCGGATAAACCATTGCTGCGTGACGATGTACTCGACCGGCGTATCACAGCGTTCGTGTACGCGCACGCTCTGCTTGATGGGCTGCCGATCGAGCAGCAACCCCTGGGCATCCAGCGCCTCGATAATACGACGCCTGGCCTCTTTTATCGTCAAACCAGCAAAGTCGCCAGCCACTTCTGTCATTCTGCCATCTCTCCCGAGAGCTACCTTGAGCGGGAGCTTGTAGGTATACCACCATTCCACGTCGGTGACATCTCCGAAGGTGCAGCACATGACCGCGCCAGTGCCCTTCTGTGGGTCTGCCTTCGGGTCCGCGAGCAGCGGCACTTCTGAACGAAAAAGGGGAACGCGAACACGCTGCCCAATGAGTTTCGCATAGCGGGCATCTTCGGGATGGACAAACACAGCTACACAGGCGGGCAACAGCTCCGGGCGCGTTGTCGCAATGGGCAGTACCTCCCCGTTTTCCAGGTGAAACGCTATGGTGATGAACTCGCTCTCGCGCTCAAGGTCTTTTAACTCGGCCTGGGCAATGGCGGTACGGCATTCTGGACACCAGATAGTAGGTGCCTCTTGACGGTATGCCAGCCCTTTTTTATACAATTGCACGAACGAAAACTGCGAGGTACGCCGCGAAAGATCGTCGATGGTGCGATAGCTGTAACGCCAGTCAACAGACAGCCCCAGCCGCTGCCAGAGCGCCTGGTAGTCTTTCTCAGCCTCCTCGCTTATCTCCAGGCACTTTTGAATAAAGGCCCTGCGCCCGACCTGGGGAGCGGTGATGCCAAGGCGCTTCTCAACCAGCTTCTCAGTTGGAAGTCCGTTGTCATCGTAGCCCATCGGGTAAAAGACGTTGTAGCCGTTCATGCGCCAGAAACGGGCCATAAAATCAGTTTGAGTATATGAATAGACATGACCAAGATGCAGATTCCCCGATACGGTTGGTGGCGGAGTATCAATGGAGTAAACTGGCCTGGTTGATTCGAGCGAAAAGTGATACGTGCCCGCTTGCTGCCAGCGCTTTTGCAGCGCTGGCTCGGTTGTATGTGGCTGGTAACGTTTTGATAAACTCATCGTCATATCTCCTGTTGCGTGCGCAGTTTCGGCTGTGCGATAAAGGCAATATTATATCCAATAAAAAAGCCCATTCATCCTGTGTGAGGACGAAAGGGCGTAGTTTCGCGGTACCACCTCATTTCGCCGGACGTTGCCGCACCGGCGCACTCGTTACCCTGACAGTTCTCCGTGGAGAGGTTTATCAGGTCTCGCTATAACGGGCTTACCCGTGCTGATCTACTCTGCGCCTGTTGTGGCACATTTCTTCAGCAGCCAGACCGGGCGACGTTCGACTGTGGATACTGTGGGGGCTTCCAGCCTGTGGCCATCCCTTCTCTATCAGTTAGATCGACAGTCTACTCTTCCCGGAGGGAGATGTGTATTTATTTGATTGTGTATATTGTACCTGTGATGCTATGGTGTGTCAATGCTCTGGCAATTATCTCCGCGCTTTGCTCGGCCTCTCCTCCGGTTTTGGCTCCAGTGCCGGGCGTTCCTCGATCATGCGCAGCGCCTCGGCGATGGCGCGATCCAGTTGTGGGTCAATATCGTGCGCG
The DNA here is from genome assembly GCA_005881995.1 of Chloroflexota bacterium. The sequence goes on from VBHV01000552.1 coordinate 7,625, forward strand.
AAGTCCTGAGGAGCGATATCGACCTCGATATCGGGGTCGGTACCGTAGTTTTCTACGTTCCAGCCTACATCTTTGAACCAGAAGGCGTACTCCGGCTGCGTGGTACGCGTGCCATCGACGAGCGTGTGTTGAGGGCTGATACCGATCACCCCGCCCCAGGTGCGCTTGCCGATCAGGGGACCCAGGCCCATCAGCTTGAAGCTGTGGCTGAATATATCGCCGTCTGATCCGGCATGTTCATTCGTCAATGCAACCATGGGGCCACGAGGTGACTCGAAGGGATAGGGAAGCGGCTGGCCCCAGCGTGCGAAACTATAGCCCACGCGCCTTCTCGCCAGTTTCTCCAGCAGCAAGCTGGAGACGTGACCGCCGCCGTTATAACGCACATCGACCAGCAGCGCCGGATAATCATACTCGGTCAGGAAGCTGCGGTGAAATTCCGCGAAACCCGCGGCTGACATATCGGGAATATGGATATAGCCAACTTGATCCTGCGATTGCTCATGTACATAGCGGCGATTGTGTTCAACCCACTCACGATAACGGGCGAGAGTCTCGTCCGCAAGCGCTTTGACGGTGATAACGCGCGTCTCCTTGGTGTTCGCATCCTCAATGGTGAGCTGTACCTCGTTATCGGCCTGGTTAACCAGCAATTCCTGCGGGCTGCGCTCAGCTCCAACGCGCTGCCCATTGATGGCCAGAACAGTATCGCCTGGGGCAACGTTCAGACCTGGACTGGTGAGCGGCGAGGTGGCTTTGCTGTCCGAGGGGTCGCCAAAGACGATGCGCGCAATGGAATAGCGCGCATTTTCGGCGTCGTAGTGCCAATCGACGCCCAGAAAGCCTTGACGATAGTAGGGGCGTGAGCGATACTCGCCGCCCATTTCATAGGCATGCGAGGTATTAAGCTCTCCTTGAAGTTCCCAGAAGAGGTCGGAAAGTTCTGAACGCGAGGTGACGCGCTCTACCAATGGGGCATATTGCGCATAAATGGAGTCCCAGTCGATGCCCGACATATCCTCCGTCCAGAAGTTTTCGCGCTGCAAACGCCAGGCCTCGGCAAACATCTGTTTCCACTCGGCGGCAGGCTGCACCGAAACCTTCACCCGACCCAGGTCGAGCCAGCCGCTCTCACGGTTAGCCCGGTCATTATCCGTCTTGGACGGCTTATCCCCGGCCTTCAGGACACGTAAGCGGCGATGACTGCGATAGATCAAGGTTTTATAGTCACGTGAGAGGCCATAGCCGTTCACATTGTCGATGAGCATTTCGTACTTCTGTTTCTCGAAGTCGAAGCTATCTATGTGTCCCTTTGGTTCGTGATCGTCATCCGGTTGGTGAACTGCACCCTGGATGGGATAAATCAGGAAAAGCGCTTTGCCTTTGATGCCCCTCACACTAGAGTAGCGACCCTCCGCTACTGGAAAGGGCAGGGCGCGCTGCGTAATCCCCTCAAGTTCGCGTCCTTGGCAGCTTCCTCTTTCTCCTTCTCTTTTTTCCCATTCTCCTTGTCTTTCTCGCCGGGAGCCTTAGGCTCTGGCATGAAAGGCGAACGCAGATCGCGCTGCAAGGTTATAGCATAGGGTTTTACGGCGCGCGGGAAACTCAGGTCGAATTGCAGTTGATCGTAGACGGGATTGAGAATGCGGTACCCCAGGAAGTAGAGGTATTTGCCCTCTGGATCAAAGGCTGGCGAGACATCTTCCAGCACAGGCTCCGTTGCGAAATGCGTTTCACCCGTCTCCAGATTACAGAGTTTGATGGCGGTCTTCTGATTGGTGATGGCGAAGCCATAGGCCAGCCAGCGGCCATCGGGGGACCAGTCAAATCCACGAATGCGACCATAGTCACTGCGGTCCAGTACGCGCGAGGAACCGGCCTCAAGGTCAAAGGTTATCAGCTCGTTACGATGGTTGGAGAGCGCGACCACATCGTCGGTGGGCGAGACAGCCAGGGAACTCACCCGGCCAAATTCGATATCGGGAAACGTCTGCGGTTCGCTGGCATCTTCGGGGTTGAAAATGATCAGGCTTTCTCGCCCTAACGCATCATGAATAGCCACCAGCCGCTTGCCATCATTCAACCAGTTCAACTTGCGATAGCGCACGCCATCCAGTTCCCCGTGTTGCAGCACCGGGCCTTCCCAGTTGCCCAGGGTGAAAGCCTTGCCACGTGTAGTCAGAGCCACCGCGTATCCTTGAGGATGCAGGTTGTAGCTATCGAGATAACCGGCGGCTGAAACGAATTTGCGGTTGCGTTGTGTGCGTATACTCGGCAACTCCACTTCCAGGTGTCTTACAGTATCGCTCGCCGGGTCGAGCAGGTACAGGTCCGCGCCCGCGTGGTAGACCAGGCGTTGCCCATCACTCGACAGGTGACGCGCGTAGAAATCCGTGTGATCGGTATGGCGACGCACATCCTCGCCTCGCGGCGTGCAGGAGTAGACGTTGCCAACGCCCTCGTAATCAGAAAGGAAGTAAATGCGCTCGCCTACCCAGCATGGAGCGGATATATTGCCATCGAGTTGTAGCAAGCGCCGAAAGGTGCCGCTGCCTTCTACATCGACCCATAAATGGCCGACTCTGCCGCCGCGATAGCGTTTCTGGTGCGAGAAATCGCGCGTATTGATGTTGCGCCCAATGACGACTTCACCGCGGGGACCGTAAGAGATGGCATTGGCCATGCCGAAAGGAAGTTGACGAGGTTGGCTTCCGCCAGGCGCAATGGCGTAGAGTACCTCAAAGCGCCAGGCAAACTGCCCGGAATTGCTGGCAAACAAAATCTCCTCGCCATTAGGCTGCCATCCTGCGATGCGACAGAACGCGCCCTGGAAGGTGAGGCGTTTGGCGATGCCGCCCTGCGCGGGCATGACATAGACCTCGCCAGGGCCTTCTTCACGTCCAACAAAAGCTAAGAGTGTTCCATCGGGTGAGTAGCGGGGGTAACTCACCTCACCTACACCGGCAGTCAGGCGCTCTGCTCGCCCGCCCTCTTGAGAAACAAGCCATAGATCATCTTCAGATACGAATACAATCGAATCTTGATGGATAGTTGGATAACGAACATATCCCTGGGACGGCATATGAACTCCTTTTTAGATGCCATTGGGGGGCACTCATTTAGATAGATGCAATTTGTTACTCTGGGTAGCGCCAGAGCATCGAGGCAAGAGTATGTTAACACATGTATATTGTATCACATTAATAAAAAATTCTATCCGCGGATGACCATGACAGGCATCCGCGGATAGAATTTAGGAGAGAAGTCGGAATAGTTTTTTACCCGCCCAAACCCTCTAGCAGCAGATCGCCCTCTTCAGGAGAGATGCGCCCCTCGGCGATCATGCGCAGGATGGCCTCGCGTTCCTGCTCCAGGTCAGGTGCACCCGATGGTTGAGACGCGGTATTTTCACCGGTCGTTTGTTGGTTTGTATTTTGAGGGCCTGTCTGAACCCGTTGTCCTGGTGTTGGCGGCATAGGAGGCACAGGAGGAACATTTGGCATGGGCGGTGGGGGAGTTGGTGGGACCGGTGGCCGGGGTGGTGTAGGAATGCGCAGATTGCTCACCGCGCGCTCTACAGCCTCAAGCGCACCAGAGATACCCTCATTGGCGGCTCTGCTTGCCTGCTCCTTGATACGCTCTAGACGTTCGGGATCAAGTTGCCACTCGCGGTCGTGAAAACGAACTCGCACGCGCGCCCCTCTCTCTTCGGCTTTGCGAGCGCGTTCCTCCGCCTTGCGCGCCTGCTCTTCGGATTTGCGCTGGGCGCGGCGCATCTGCTCTTCAATTTTGCGCGCGACATCGTTGGCCCAGCCGGAACCTTTTGCCCATCCCGCCTCCTTAAAGGCGGAGGTAATTTCTGAACTGAGTTCCTGGCCTAACTTGCTCATCTCTCGCCCCAACTCGGCCATTTCGTGCTGAAATTCGGCCTGCCATCCACCGGAACTGCTGCTGCTGCTGGGTTGATCGCCGCCGTGCAGACGCAGATCACCGCCAACGCTCAACTCAAGTTGTGCGGCGCCATTGCCATAGATGACGTTCACCCAGTTCCCACCTCTGCTCGATACCACCGAGGGACCGGAGATATCTCCACCAACGGCAGCCCGCACATTCAGATCAGGGTGATCTGGTAGTCTTACCAGGGCATCCCCGCCGACGTGCAGGCGTGTTGAACTGCCGGCCGGGAAAGCGGCCTCTAATACCAGGTCTCCACCGACGCTTCCGGCCTCGATTGAGCCTTGTAGCCCTTTTAAGCTGGCATCGCCACCGATATTGCCTGCCTGCATGCTGCCGCCAATGCGAGAGAGACTCGCATCGCTGCCGACATTCCCGATTTCAACGACGCCTTGTACGTCGCGTAAGACGCAATCCCCGCCGACGCTGCCAAGATGTACACTGGCCGCGCGCGAAATGACAAGATCGCCGCCGGCATTGCCTATCGTGACATCGGTCTGCTCGCTGCCCTCTATCTTGAAATCCCCGCCAACACTACCGCAGCTCAGCGCGTCCGCGATGTCTTGCACGGTCAGGTCATCGCCTACAGACCCAATCACAACTGTTTCAGTTTGTTTCAGCGATGCATCCCCGCCAATGTTCTCGATTTCAATCAACGCGACGTTAGTAACCGAAACATCCCCGTCTACTCTTTCCCGCACGCGCAGGGAAGAGGCGTCAGTGACTACCAGGTCAGAGGCGAGATTGGTTATTAATATGGCTTCGTTGGCCAACTCGAAGCCTACTCCGATGTGTTCCAGCTGCGCATCACCGTTGACATTCAGTAATTCAGCGCGCCTCACATTCGAGATAGCGACATCTCCGCCTAAGTTGGTGGCCCGAATCTCGGTGTTGGAAGGAACACGCAGCGCAAGATCATCCTGGCAATTTGAAATCATCAGAGCATCACCTTCCTGGTGAAGTTCAGAAATTGGCCCATCGGTTTCGATGCCGATGGATGGCTGGTCCCAACTTCGTACGCTCAAGTCGCCACTGATATTTTCTATAATCACTCGCGGCTCTCTACTAGCTGGAAATGTTTGTTGCATGATTGTATCCTCCCTTTATTGCTCGACAAAAATCTCTAGTCGTTTGCCCTCTTCAAGGTCCTGTACATCTAATACACGGCCAGTATTGCCTCGTTCAATGGTTTCCAGAATGTGCTGTATCGTATTGTTATCCAGGTGCGGCGCCAGGCGTGATAGCATGCGCAAACTCACGCTGAGCAGGTAGACGGGCAACGTGGCGGTCAATTTGATCTTCTGACGCCTGGTTGTCATATCCGTTATCCAGATACGAATCGTATGGCTCTGCAATCGCTCTGTGCGTTCAATACGCTGGTATTGTTGCATCACCAGGGCATCGAGTAGTTGCGCGGCTTGCGCAGCTGATATCTGGCCCGCTTCGACCATACCCAGAATGCGGTTGCGCTCATCGGTGACCATGCTCTATCCCTTTAAGAGGCGCATAGCCTCTTCGACGCTGATCTCTTTGGACGCGAGCCGATCAAGCACTATGCGGCGATCGGGGCGCCCATCGCTTTCAGGTGCACCGCCCAGCGCAGTAACGATTTCATCCAGGCGACTACGAGCGGTGTTATAGGCCATATCCATGTCCGCCGCCAGCTTCTGGATATTGCCCCGGTTCTTGACCAGCAGCTCGACAAAATCCAGTTGCTCGCGGGTCAAGCGGCCAATCCAGCCCAGGGTAAATTGTCCCTCGATCACAATCCCGCTCTGCGGACATTCCAGCCGGGTCACGATCAATTCGTTTCCACTCACCGGGTCTCGGGTAATGATAGGGTACATATTGTATAGCTCCTCCTAAGGTATAGATAGAGTTGTCATCCTTGAAGGTGTCCGCGCACCCTAGAGAGTAGAGAACAAGCGCAAACAGGGTACGAGGACACCTTCAGGGATGACAGTTCAGGGTTTAACAGCAGAAATTACTGGCTCATGCTCAAACTGCTCCAGTTTTGAGCCGACGGCCACCAGCGCTACGCCCAGCTTGCCAATGACCCGCCGTCCCAGGCCACTGCGCCGGGGCGCCTGGGCCAGCAAACGTCTCGCATTTACTTCATATTGAAGTTGTTGACGATGATCTTCACAAAGCTTATCATACAGGTGGTAATGCATCGCATTTCTCCATTCCGGCTATGCTACAACTTCAATTGTTGATGTTTTTCGCCATTCATTTGGTGATAATTACTAACTACATGGGAATATTAGCATGACAATATGGAAATGTCAAGTGTTTTGGCAATTAATTTCAATATGATGGTAATATTCTGCAAAAACGTGAGAAGAGAAGTTCTGGTGAGTTTTGTGATAGAATAATAATGAATTGAACGGGAGGAGGGCTTTATATATGAAAGCCGTAAAAACGCATGTTGGGCGTTGCGATAGCTGCGGAGAACCCGCTGCCTACGCTCAATTGTTGGCAGGGGGACGCACATTCCGCTTTTGTGAACAGCATGTCCCATTGCTGGTAAAGAAGCAGGCCGAAGCTGCGGCTGCTGCCAATAAAGACAAGAAGTAAATCAACTATCCAGGCTACAGATAAAGACATTGAAGTAGGCGGCTGAAGCGGTGGGGTTGACCGTCGCATTTAAAGGCGTTACCACCAGTACATCCCTTCCTTGCTGTGCCGGAAAGCGAGCAACTTGATACTTTACCTGCTGACTGTCGAGCTTACTCAGCAGCAGTGGATAGGGATCGTTGTGCTTAACCATAACAAGCAGGCTGGGGCGGTCAGCATGAAGCACGGCGTTGGTATAAGACGGGATGCGATCCAGTATAGCGGTGTGGCGAATCACCGGTAATGGGTCAGACATAATAATGCTGCCGTGCGTTTTGAATACGATGGAATAGGCGAGCCAGTTATTGGCCCAGGCATAATGAATATGCTCGCGCTCCATATACGCGATGATGGCATCGTTATCTGTGGGCGCGAAGGTGCAGTAGGGCGATTGAAACGTACTACCAGGGTCGGTGACTCCGTAGAAACCAACCTGTAATAAAATGGACAGCATGAGGAAGCCGACCATCACCCCTAGAATGATTTTTTGCAGATCCAAACCAACCTGAACCGGCGCGGGTAGGCCAGAGGTAGGGGCGTGATTATGAAGACGAATCAATTCCCCTGATCCGGTTTCAGCAGGGTTTGTTCGTCCCCAGTTATAGAGTTCAGCCTCGAATAAGCGTAGCGGCCAGCGAGATCATATTGACAATTCCAGAGACCGATAGCGGCGGTGCGGGTGGTACAGAAAATGAGGGTAGTGGCCGCGATGAACACCAAGGGCAGAGCGGCCAGGCGCCGGATGCGCAGCAGAAACGGCTGGAAACGTTCCAGGTTAGCTGTGCCACCGGTGATGGGCCGCACGTATGAGAGGGCTACAAGCGCAGCCGTGACAACCATACATGCGCCGCCAAGTAGAAGCGTGGGGGTATGCAAAAGGCGGAAGGCCGGGTCTTCGCCGGGCAATGCGCCCCCGATCACTCGTGGCCCGGCGCAGGTGGTATAGAGTCGTGCCAGGCCAGATACTATCGACAGGCGTGTCGGGTAGTTTGCCAGGATTTCAGGACGCAGTGGCGTATTACCTCCCAGTTGGAGCAGGTAGGTGAAGTTTTGCCATTGGTGCCTTGCTCCCCAGAAGAGAGCCGGGGTCATACCCACGATGCAGGCAGGAATGGATGCCAGAGAGGGTAAGATGACCAATCTCTTGAGCTGTTGTACGCTTCGGAATTGTCTTACCACCTTGAGCGCATCCCAGAGAATCCACGCGGCAGCTGTCAGGATGCCGTAGATAATCAGGGGATTGATCCAGAA
>VBHV01000679.1 GCA_005881995.1 Chloroflexota bacterium
CTTCACTTCTGTGGTTACGGCCTTCGTGAGCGGCATCGTCACGCCTCTCATTCCTGTTTCGGGCAATCAAACCCTGTCACAATGGACAATCCCTATTTACAATAATGGGAAGCTCGCGATAGGAGCTTTCCTTAATGCGGTCCTTAGCTTCCTGATTGTAGCTGCCGTCATATACTTTTTTGTTGTGCTGCCAGTGACCAACATGATGGCCCGCTTCAAGCCAAAAGAAGTGCAGGTACCCCCTGCTACACGCGACTGCCCGTACTGCCTGACCAGCATTCCGTTGATGGCAACCAGCTGCCCGGCTTGTACTTCACAACTACAGCCGCCTGTCCAGGGTACACCAGGGGCACGGTGATCGAGCAGTCAGGGCGGGGGCAAGCCCGGCCCGTACCCTATACGGGTTGAATCGCGCGTCGTATAGGGTACGGGCCGGGCTTGCCCCCGCCCTGGTCATGTGCAAAAAAAATGACAAGTACCCTACTTAGCATTCTCACTTGCGCATAGGGGCATGCTGCGGTATACTGCATACGGCGTTAAGGCAACAACACTACTGGTTCGGCATGGTCTGGCCTGATGCCACGTGTTCCAAGTGGAGTAGCAACCGGGCTACCCCTTATTATTGCCCATTTGCAAGTAGAGGAGAGAGTTTTCCATGTCAACAACACCTGAGTCTATTCACCTGGAAGACTGGATTCGCGACATCCCTGACTTTCCACAGAGAGGCATTCTCTTCAAAGATATTACCCCCCTTTTACAGGATGCCACTGCATTCCATGCCGCGCTTGATCGCCTCGCCGCCCACTACGCCGGTTCGGGCATTCAAGTGGTCGTAGGGGTAGAGTCTCGCGGCTTTATTTTCGGCGCCGCGCTCGCCTACCTGCTGAACTGCGGCTTTGTGCCGGTCAGGAAATTCGGAAAACTTCCATCACAGACCGTCAGTGTCGAGTATGCGCTGGAATATGGCACGAACGTCGTCGAAATGCATACCGACGGCATCCGCCCCGGACAACGCGTCCTGGTCGTCGATGACCTGCTGGCAACGGGCGGCACCGTTTCGGCAGCTATGGAACTCGTGGAAAAATTGGGAGGTCACATCGCGGGCATCGCAAACTTCGTATGCGATCAAGCCCATCAAGCGACCAGCCGGTTGCCAGGTGGTGCCAGTCAGTAGCGCTGATCCATCTGTTTAAAACGAGCGTGGCATGCCCAGCACGTGCTCACTTAGGTACGACAGGATGAGATTGGTGGAGATGGGCGCGACCTGGTACAGGCGTGTCTCACGGAATTTGCGCTCCACGTCGTACTCTGCCGCGAAGCCATACCCACCATGCGTTTGCAGGCACGCATTGGCCGCCTGCCATGATGCGTCAGCCGCCAGCAACTTCGCCATGTTCGCCTCCGCCCCGCAGGGTTGTCCCGCGTCAAAGAGGCGCGCCGCTTCGTAGCGCATCAAGTCGGCCGCCCTCACGTTGGCGTATGCTTGCGCAAGCGGGAACTGGATGCCCTGGTTCTGTCCAATCGGGCGATCAAAGACGATACGCTCGCTCGCGTACGTTCGGGCCCTGTCGATAAACCAGAAGCCATCGCCGACGCACTCCGCCGCGATCAGAATGCGTTCGGCGTTCATGCCGTCCAGAATGTAGGAGAAGCCCTTGCCTTCTTCACCAACCAGGTTCTCGGCGGGGACCTCGACGTTGTCAAAAAAGACTTCATTGGTCTCGTGATTGACCATGTTGCGGATGGGCCGGACCGTCAGTCCCCTCTGCAGGCTTTCACGGACATCCACCAGGAAGACCGATAATCCCTCGGTTTTCTTCGTGATGTGTGACAAAGGCGTGGTACGGGCCAGGAGCAGCATCAAATCCGAATGTTGCACACGTGAGATCCATACCTTCTGGCCGTTCACGATATAGCGATCGCCGCGCTTCTCGGCAAAGGTTTTGGTTCTGGTCGTGTCGGTGCCGGTGGTCGGCTCGGTGACCGCGAATGACTGGAGGCGCAATTCACCAGAGGCAATTCGTGGCAGATAGGCGCGTTTCTGTTCAGCCGAGCCATGTCGCAAGAGGGTCCCCATGGTATACATCTGTGCGTGGCAGGCACCCGAGTTCGCGCCTGAGCGATTGATCTCTTCGAGGATGACCGAGGCTTCGGTTAGACTGGCCCCACCTCCACCAAATTCTTCGGGGATCAGCGCCGCAAGCCATCCCGCCTGCGTCAGCGCGAGCACAAACGCTTCAGGATAGCCCGACGACTCCTCGACCTCCTGCCAGTACGCGCTGTCAAAGGCTCTGCATACATCGCGCACCGCCTCTCGGATGCCGGCGTGCTGGTGCACAAGAGGATTGATGTCGTTCAAGACGTGCATCTCCTTAAAAACTATCTGGACTGACCACAAGAACACAATTTAAGCATTACCACCCTAACCAGGTCGTCTTTTCCCCAAACGGTATCGGCCTGCGTTCCAGGTGTGGGATCGCCGGGAAGCCCACATAGAGAAGTGACACGATATGCTCACCTGGCGCAAGCCCAAGCCACTGCTTGACGCGCGGATCATAGGCCGCCTCTCCCGTGCGCCACATGCAGGCCAGCCCCATCTCCTCGGCAGCCAGCAGCATATTCTGCACCGCCGCAGCCGTCGCCTCGATATTCTCAATTTCCAGTACATTCGGTAGATTGGGCGGCTCGGCGATTACCACAATCACTACAGGAGAGCGCATCAGTTTCCCGCGCTCCTTAGCAATGAGCGCTTGCGCCTTTTCGCTGGTCGTGTCTTCTAGCCTCTCTGTCAGCGATGCAGCCATGACCGCGCCAAGTTCTTCACGCGCCTTTCCCGCCAGTACGATAAATTTCCAGGGCTGTACTTTATGATGATTCGGCGCGTGCGTGGCCGCCTCCAACAAGCGCTCAATCTGCCCACGTGCTGGTCGCTCCCCGGTCATTTTGCCGATACTGCGCCGCTGTTTAATCGTATCGAATACACTCATGTTATACCTTAACTACTTTTCATATGAAAACCTGGTTATCCCCCAGAATCACTCAGGAGCATAAATAAGTCGTATCACTGATGATATCAAATCGAGAGCATTGAGACAAGAAAGCGTATTCCCCGCGTGGTTTCATCGAGGACCAGTGGGCCGCCCAGCGCGCGCAGTCGGCGCAATAGCGTTACCTGAAAATAGCTCAGCGGATCGACATAGGGATTGCGCAGGCGAATGGAGCGCTGCAGCGTCGGCGAGGTGTCGAGCAACTCCTTCCCACCTACGATCGCAAGTAGCATATGCCTGGTGCGTTCGTACTCTTCCAGAATATCCGATGATAGGCGATGGCATAGCTCTTCATCGTCGACCAGCAGCGCATAATGCTGGGCAATATGCATATCGGCCTTCGAGAGCGTCATCTGCATATTATCCAGGAAGGCGCGCATGAAAGGCCATTCCCGGTACATTCGTCGTAACGTTTCAAGATGTTCGGGCTGCCCTGCAACATATGCTTCGAGGGCAGAACCTACTCCATACCAGCTTGGCAGAACATAGCGGCTTTGCATCCAGGAGAAGACCCAGGGAATAGCGCGCAATTCCTCGATACTGCGTCCCCTGGCACGACGGGCCGGGCGCGAACCAAGATTGAGCCAGCCAAGCTCCAGAATGGGCGTTGCCTGTTCAAAAAAGCGCAGGAAATCCGGTGTCTCGTAAATGAGACGCCGGTAGTGAGCATAGGCATGGGTCGATAACTGCGTCATCACCTCAGCCCAGGCATTGGGAACCTGTAGAGGTATTGAGGATACCTGCAACGCCTCTTGTGGGATGCTCGCTTGGACGACGCCAGCCACAACCAATTCCAGGTTGCGCAGCGCAATCGCCGGTAGTCCATATTTGAACGAAAGCATCTCACCCTGCTCGGTGATACGAATACGGCCGTTGACCGTCCCCGCTGGCTGACCGAGAATTGCTTCGTAGATAGGTCCGCCGCCGCGCCCAATCGCTCCGCCGCGACCGTGAAATATGGTGATATCAATGCCGAATCGTGAACCAGTCTCGGCCAACCTGCGCTGCGCCTGGTATAGCTCCCAACTCGATGTCAGGATACCGCCATCTTTGCTGCTATCAGAATAGCCAAGCATCACTTGCTGCTGGTTTTGACAGTTGCGCAAGTGCGCTCGATAGAGAGGATGGATGAAGGCGCTCTCCAAAATATCGGTACAAGAGCGCAAATCTTCAATCGTCTCAAACAGCGGCACAATCGGCAGGCCAACGATACCTGCTTCCTTACAAAAGAACTGCACTTCCAGCAGGTCGCTCAAGCTGCGCGACATGCTGATAATGTAGCAGGTGACGGCTTGATTTCCAAATTCCTCTCTTGCCTGGTGAATGGCATCAAAGGTCGCCAGGATATGCATCGTTTCCTCGCTCAACTGAAGCTCATGTCGCGGCATTACACGTGGATCGCGCAAGAGATTCTCAAGCACTCGCACTCGCTCAGTTTCGTCGAGCGAGCGATAATCTCCCTCGAGTAATCCCGTTACCCGCAGCAATTCAGCCAATGCACTGGCATGGCGTTCGCTATGCTGGCGCACATCCAGCGCGGCAAAATGAAACCCAAACACCTGCACCTGGCGAATCAGTTTTGCCAGCCGTCCCTGGCTCACTTCATCTTCTCCATCCGCCCGCAAGCTCTCACGCAGCATTTCTAGATCAGCCAGCAACTCACTCGGCTGGCTATAGGAAGTCTTTAAGGATATGGCAGTATTCTGACTACCACCATTGTCCTCAATCCCAGCATGAGTGGCCAGCATGGCTCCCAGGCGTTTCCACATAAATGAAAGCTTGCGACGATAGGGTTCATGCGCCGTCTGCGGACCGAGTTCGCGGTCATAGTCGGGCATAAGCGCTGCATCCCGGACTATCGATTCCTCAAGGGCTGATGTGATGGCGCAGTAGTTGAGCGACTGTGAATACTCTTGCGCCAGTTTTTCGATGGACGCACGGTAATGCTCGATCACGCGCGCTCGCTGCAACCACAGCGCCTGTAAGAGTGTCTCCGGCCCTACCAGTCAATTGCGCCTGGGGATAGTGCACCGAAAGGAGTTCTTCAAATTCGTTATACAGTTCAGGTATGGCATTATATAGGATTTCTTCAAGGTAATAGAGGCCCATTTTGATTTCGTCAAGCGGCTGCAGGCGCACGTGTAAGACCGAGTCAGTACGCCACAACAGCGTAACGATACGTTCGATTTCGTGCTGTAAGTGCTGGCGTTGCCGCAGCGTCATTTCACCGGCATGGTCGTATGCTTCCAGTAGTTCAGCCAGTCGGCTCGATTTGATAATCAGACTGCGGCGTGTGGCCTCGGTAGGATGGGCCGTAAAGACAAGTTCAATGGAGAGCTGATTCAGGAGTTGCTGGATAGTGGCAGCATCCAGGCGATTCTGCTGAAAAAATTCGATGAGCGCTGCCAACGACCCGCGCTGAGCCGCATATTTAGCGGCAATTTCGTATACCTTGCGGCGGCGTGTGCGGTGATGCTGTTCAGCCGTATTGACGAGGTGAAAATAGACGGTGAAGGCGCGAATCACATCGATAGCTGTATCCAGTTCGCATGCTTCTACAATTTGCGTGATCTCTTGATCTAAAGCCGCGATCTCCTCTTGTAGACGCATCGCTTCTTCGTCCGTTACGTCTTGCAGCAACTCGGTGCACTCACGCAGCCGTTTGCAGCTCAGCCGCAGCCGCTCCTCCGTTTCATAAACTGACGGCTTACTATGCTGTTGAATGGCACGTCCCAGCGCATCCCCTAATGTGCGGATATCGCGGCGTAAGGGTACATCCTTCTCGGCGCGTTGATCTTGTTCGAGCATGGAGCAATTACTTTGTATCAGACTGTGAAGGCAAAGTATTCAATAGCCAGCGAGCCGTTGCTTCATCAGGCGCTTTATAGATTTGTTTCACCAATAAGCGTAGAACATCAGGTTGCCTGATCGAGGTAATTTTCTCGCGAGCAAACTCTGCTAGGGGAGGAAACTGCTCATCCACTGCTTCAAGAGCTAGCTGTTGCAATACTTGTAATTCGCTTTCAGCCGCCTTTTTAGCCAACCTCTGCTCAAACCAGGGTTGTCCGTCTAACAAACTATCATATACCTGCATATGATCCTCCACTCTCTGCTTGTCTTCTTCAGACAACATATTCGACCGTTGCAATATGGTCTTGAACCTTGAAAGATGACGCGCCAACTGTGATAACGTGTATCGCTGTCTCATTTCGTCCATGGCCTGGATAAGCAATGAGACAGTAGCTCTCTTCATACCAGGCAGAAATGTATACATGCAGACAATACGTTTTTTTACATACTCCTCGGCATCAAGCGTCCATAATGCTATCACACGATAATGAAATATCAGCAGATTCTCATCCCCACTCATCTCCTTGTAGGGAGAAGCTACAATGCTTGTCTCAAACAGGTACAGTACTACCGAAATTACCGGAAGCTGGTAGGCAAGGTGTAACTCTACATGATACTTCAACATGCGCGCAGCCATATTGCTATCCCGGTCCGTTTGCAATTCCATGTTCAGTACATGCAATTGACCTTTGTATTCGACCAGGTAAACCAGGTCAGCGCGTATATTCTCTCGCTTGATCTCGTTGTTTTGTTCGATGACCATAGCTGCTTCCGGTACAAATTCCGGAATGATCTCCGCAGCATGATCTTCCATCAACGCTTTTAATGCATTATCATATAGTTGCTGTGACTTGTTTTGTTGTCCTCTACTCTTTCGCCTGGCGGATCGCTTCTGGACTCTGGTCATACTCAGGATGCCCTTTCCATATATTCTGAGCATCCCAATGTACCAGCTACCTGAATACAAGTATAACATAGTTCGCTCTGTAGAGAGCTTATGCCATTTCAGCAAATGGGATGCTATGTCATATTCCATACAGAGCATCCCGGATAAAGCGGAAATTTTGACAATCCATCTCAATGCGCACTACACCGCTTAAGTGGGCAAATGGAACGCGTACAACTTCCCATCCCACGAACCAACGTACACCATTCCATTGACCACCGTTGGCGAGGAATCGATGGCGCTGCCCGTCGTATACGTCCAGAGAACCTGGCCTGTCTGCGCA
>VBHV01000553.1 GCA_005881995.1 Chloroflexota bacterium
GCGATGCGCTGCTCTAGGATCTGCCTGGCGGTACGCGCGGAAAGATAGCCCCCAAGTGCCATGGAAATCCCTCCAGCCAGCACTTCACCCAGGACCACCAGCAGCAACCGTGCAGGAGCAAGCTCACTGACCGCCATGATGAACACCAGCGTGGTGACCAGGCCGTCATTGAGCCCGAAGACGATCTCGCGCAGCCAATCTCCCCGGTGCGGATGTTGCTCCTGGAACTCCTCCATAACCGTCAGTGCTCCTCTTCTTCCTGTCTCGATCACTGGCCCCATTGTAACATGTTTTCTGGGAATGAAAACGGCATATTCACAGCCACATGGTGTACAATGATTGAGGGCCTATGGCTTTGTATAGATGCTACAGAGGAAGAGACGAAATATGAGGATACCTCTCCTTCATCATAAACGCTGGCTGCACAGCATACCCTTCGTGTTTCTGGCGCTCACCCTCGTGCTGTCTGCCTGCAACCAGGACAGCGGTAATGGGAGTGCGACAGGAACCGCAAAAACCCCGGCCACGGCAACCGCGTCAGGTATCCAACTTGGGCCACAGCCCTGTCCGGCGGCAGTACAGGCCGCTGCTCACTGGAATGCCGTCGTGGGCACGAGCGGCGCGAAAACGGTCGAGGGAGTGATCTGCGGCTACCTGATGGGTATTTCCACGCTGCAGGCTGTGGTCAAAGTGAGCAACAGCGGCGCAAAATTCCTGCTGGACATCGGAGTGTACACCGCGATCACCAGCACGAAGCCGGTTCGTATCTTCGCACTCAGCGGTCTGTTGCAAGGCGATGTCAGTATCAGTAACTACAATACACTCCTCACGGAGCAGGTCGACCCGAACTCTAGCCAGAATAAAGGACTTCCACCAGCAGAACAGCTGGTCGATCTCTACCGGGAATTCAAGTGGTCGGATCGCGCAGGGACACTCGTGCCAATCGCCTTTTCGGGCCTGTACCCCGATTTGTCGCGCTACCAGGCTGAATTCGAGCAGCAAGAAGTGAACATGGGCCAGGGGTTTCAACAGTGGCGACTGAGCGCGACCACCACTGCCCAGAACTTTGCTGAGTACATCCTGAAGTGGGCGCCTGGTACTCCCACGACCGTGCTGAGCGGGGGTGGTACGCATGACGCGAGAGCGGTCGTGCTGATCAAAAACCCGGCGGCTGGTGGTGCGACCATCAAACTTTCACTCAGTCGTCTGGAACTCAACACCAACGGGGGGATCTGGGAAGTCACCGATGTGGCAGCCAATGGCATGGCTCTCACTTCTCCGCAAAATGTGCAGCAGCTCACGAGTCCCGTACAGGTGACGGGGAGCAACTCTGCATTTGCCAGGATGCCAGCCACCATTACGATCTTCGATCACGACCGTAGCGGGATTGGTCAGGCGGCCGTCACACAGGCAATAGCGGCTGCGAAGAGTACTTTTTCTGCGAGTGTTCCCTATGTGTCAAGCTTCCAAAGCGGGACGCAGGAAGGAATTGTCGCGCTGTACGTTTATACTGGCAGTCACGTGATAGTTGGAGCTGTGCTGGTAAAAGTGCTGCTGAGTTCCTAGTGGGTCAGTCGATATATCGAAAAGAACATAGCCACTTTTACTTTGCATCAGGCCCAATCTGGCGCTGCAAATCATGCAGATCGTAATAGAGGGACTCGCGGACAATCTTGCCATTTTGACGTATCGTGACGGTCACGCCGCGCAGGGTAAAGGGGCGGCCAGTAGCGGGCATGCCGGGCAGATCGCCGTTGTGGGTGCCAGTGGCGACCCATTCCGCGCTGACCTGGTTGCCGTGCGCTACCCGGTTGGTGATCTTGATCTGTAAATCGGGAATGGCTGCCATGCCCATACCTTTGCGCGACATAATGGCGGCGCAGCCTATCAGAGGCTCACGATACATAGTATCTTCGACGATGGCGTGTTCGGCGTAGTCGGCGTGAAGCGCGCCAGTGTTGCCCTGTGACTGGTGCGTAATGTGCTGGTTATGAAGCTGAAGGTGCTGCTGTGTATTATCGTTCTGGTTGATTGCAGGAACCGCATGTGGCCGGTGTTGCTGCGCGGTCGCGGCTACAATTGCACCCACACCGACGGCGGAAATACCCATTGCGGTAAGCGTCGAGATTAAATGGCGGCGCGGCATATCAGAGGCTCACGATACATAGTATCTTCGACGATGGCGTGTTCGGCGTAGTCGGCGTGAAGCGCGCCAGTGTTGCCCTGTGACTGGTGCGTAATGTGCTGGTTATGAAGCTGAAGGTGCTGCTGTGTATTATCGTTCTGGTTGATTGCAGGAACCGCATGTGGCCGGTGTTGCTGCGCGGTCGCGGCTACAATTGCACCCACACCGACGGCGGAAATACCCATTGCGGTAAGCGTCGAGATTAAATGGCGGCGCGGCATCTTGCCAAACCGGACATCCTCCACCATCTGAGGAATAGTAACGTTTTCTTCTGCCTGTTCTTCTTCGTGCATGTTTCCCCCTGAATGTGTGACTGCCAACATACATTGGTGACATCAAGTACGCTCAACTCTATAGATATCATATGCGCATGTCAATGGAGTAGTACTCAGGTTGAGAACTGGCGGGGAATCGCATAGAACAGTTCAGTTCTGTTAACCTGATGGGTTCGCATGTCAGGAAGAGTCTGAACGTAAATTTGGCTGCTGCTGCGGCTTCAGTTTTCCAGTGTACTGACATAGTCGGCCGGTAGTGTGCAACCACTATAAAGCTTTGCCAACAATTGCTCTTGATCGGCCACCACGATCTTTCCGGAGGAGCACGACATCTCCAGAGTACGTGCGCCCATCGGGAGGTCCTGGCGGAGTGGCTTAGGATGGCCATTCACATCGAGAATACCGTATATCCAGCCGATTTGAGGAGTATAGAAATCCTTGCCACTAAAGTAAAAGAAAGGTACATGATACTGCCTCGTCGTCTACACAACCCGTTCCTTCTACCACCCAGAGGTGTTTGCCTAAATCCCCACTATTGATATCGACATGGAGCTGCTGTGCCCAGAAGTTATACAACTGGTAGAGGTTATTGGTATCTGGGTTGGGATAGCCATTGTGCCAGCTATCGATCAAACCCAGAACCTGTGAGTGCCAATCCCAGTTGCCGCCAGGATGCACCGAGGAGTTCATAGCAGACTGCATAGTGTTGAGATACTGAACCTGGTTCATCAATTGTGCATTGTCGTTAGGAACCACTAGAGGGTCCATGGCTCCCAGAATAATAGGGATATCAGGTTGCACTGTATGCACGGCACTCTGGCAAAGATCAAAAAATTTGGCAAAACGCTCTGGAGTGACATACAGGGTAGTAGTACTCTGCTTCATCTGCTCATTACCGCACTGTACTGCATCTGCTCCTGCTTGCGATGCATCGTTGAGTCGACTCGTGTCAAAGAGGCTATCACCACTTGTCTGGCAGTATGTGAGCATGACATGCATACCCTGGTTATGATAGATTCTGATGGTGTCCTTGAGCACTTGACCACTCAAATTACTGGAGACACACGTTGGGTAGCTCAGGCGCACCCAGGGGATGCCTGGATAAGACGTAGTAGTGGAGGCATCTCCCTGAATGCCAAGTATCTTTTCAGGTCCAGAGGGTGTTGGGGATATTCTGGATGGAGTTGCTGTCCCTGTTGTTCCACCGATTTGACCCTGGCATGCAGCAAGCATTATACTACCCACTAAAACAGTGGCAAGAATAATCAAGAACTTCCTTTTCATATTGCGCTCTCTTCTAGAGCCACCTTCCTTTCACTCTAAATGGCAGTGTTTTTCCGGCAGTTGCCGTATCCTTCTCAAAGAAGCCGTCCTACAAACGTCTCAAGAAATTGCCGCTTGATCTGCTTCTGGAGATACATTGGCAGATGACGAATCCTCGTTGTCGCTTGTTACGTCTTTAACCGTCTGCCCGGTGTTTTTCATCCTGGCAATGATCCAGCGCAGCGTCCCCTCCTCGCGGTGTGTCAGCCACCAGAGGGCACCGGCTGCCAGCAGGATCAGCATTGGCTCGATAGGGGCGCGAAAACGCGCGCTGCCATAAAAATACAAGGCCTGTCCGATGGTGAGCACTATCATGCTGTAGATAAAGAGCAGCTCTCGCCATTTCCAGAGTGTGACCGCCAGGCCGAGCGCAGCCAGGATGAAGATGGGGATAGGGAAGATCTTCATCATAGCCAGGACGATTTGAGACGAGAGCTGGTCAGAGAATCGGACTACAGGTAAATCCGCCTCAATTGTATCGGGATGCCACAAATTGATGAAGTGTAAGGCCAGCAGGTGCGGCATGATACTAAGATGGCTTTGAACCCATTGTGCTGCCGCACTCTTGTAGGCCGCTTCGCGCGCAACATCACAGGATGGCTCGCAGGTGAATAAGGGAAATGGTTTGGCAACATCGGGCCGGGATATCAGGGGATCAATCCATGAACCTTGAAAGCCGGGTGTTGTCAAAACCTGGTCGTTATAGGAACCAAGCAATACATTTCCGTCGCCAGTAGCTACTGGAATAAAGGTATTCGAAACCAGGTAGTTGCGCACTGTCCAGGGAGCAATCAAGACGCAGGCGATCAGTGCAGCCGCAACCACCCCAATGAGCGTTGTGCGGCGTGCTAGCACCTTGAACCAGATCATTGCGATGGCCCAGGCAATCACCAGACCGATCACAATCACCCCGTTTGGCCGTGTCAACGCGAGTAGCCCTAGAAGCACGCCGCAGCTTAGCCACATGCGCCATGACCCCCATCCGCGCTTCGCTGACTTGTCGCGTTGGATGCGGTACAACACGTAACAAATGGCGAACAGGAGGAATGTGTACAGGGACTCGGTGTAGAGCCAGCCATCATAGATATAGAGTTCAGGATAGATGGCCGCGGCGATGCCTGCTATCAGCCCAAGTCGCCAGCCGAACAGGTCGCGCACGAACAGGTAGACGATGACACAGGTGCCTGAGCCGATCAAGGAGAGAAAGAGGCGCGCGAAATAATTGCTGGGGCCGAAAATAAGCGAGACGCCGGCCAGAATAAATGGCCAGAGTGGAGCGCGGTCTATCGTTGAAATGCCAGGATGTAGGCAGTAACAATGCTCTTTGATAATATTGAAGCCGATGGTTTGATAGAACAGCGAATCATGCAAAGGATTGTAATGATAGGCGACAGTGTTGTTATAGATCACGCGCACCAGTAGCGCGAGACAAAAAATGCCGATGGCGGGCAGCCACGGTTGTAAGCGTTTCATGTAAAAAAACCCTGATTTATCAAGTTGAATTTGCGGAAGTCTACACATCAGAGACGAATCATGCGTATGCAGGTAACAACTTAGAGAAGGTTGAACATTTTTGCTATAAACGTGCTATAATGAAAAAACAAGGTACAGGGAGTAGGTACTACCTTACATCACTGTTGACACGCGGTGATGGATTTAGAGGTAGCCCTGGTAAAAACGATACTGATAAGGGAGAGAGATTTATGCAGAAGGACAATCAGCACTCGTCCCAACCGGAACCAATCGTTACTGATGACAGTACAGTCTTACAGCCTGACCTCTTTACAGGTGGCGCGGCGGTGATTACCGAACCGCCCGATCCACAGACAACTCCATTTCCGCCGCTTGTGCGCACTAACCCGCTCACCGACCAGTCAAGCCTGTCGGCGTGTTTTTTGCCCTATCAACAGGATTTGCAGTTGCGTGGCAAATCCGAGTATACTATCACCTGTTTCCTCTCTGACCTGCGCATGTTCAGTGATTTTATTGGCCGCGATACGCCCGTTGGCCGTATTACAAAAGCGCATCTGACCGATTGGCTGATGAAATTGAAGTTCGGCAAAGGAAGAGATTCGACCCCCGCGCCGAAAACCATGGCGCGGCGCGTCACCTTCCTGAAGAACTTCTTCTCCTGGTTGACACGCGAGGGCGTCATTCGCGAAGACCCATCGGCGAGCCTGGTGTTAGAGCGGCCCTTGCCACCGTTGCCGCAGCTGCTGTTTGATGACGAAGTGCAGCGCCTGTTGCAAAGCGCGACCGAAGAACCACGTGCGCACTGTCTGGTCTACCTGATACTGCACGCCGGTCTGAAGAAAGAAGAAGTGATGGGGCTGAAAATGGAACATATTGATCTCTCCAATCCAGATATGCCCACCATCACTGTGCATTTTGAAGCTGCAACCGGTAAGCAGCACCGCGAACGCCGCCTGGCTTTGCCCGCTGAGTTCACGACCATCCTGAAACGCTACCTGGCAAAATATCATCCCACCAGCGAATTGTTTGTCTGCACTGATCGCAATCTCAACTACGTCCTGGCGCGAGCGGTGAAGGCAGCGAATATTAAAAAGCGCGTCACGCTGCAATTGCTGCGTGATACCTTCGCCGTGCAGCAACTCAAGACGGGTATTCCACCTGAGACCGTGCGTGAAAAACTAGGCCTCTCGGATGAAGCATGGTCGGAGTCACGTGAAAAGTATCGCAGGCTGGCCTTTCCGAAGTAGACTTGATGGCTATCAATGGCTACCTGGGCTGCGCCATTGTATAGCGTGCACGCTTGCGCTTGATGGCCCTGTTCAACATCGAGACATTGAAAAGAATAGCGCTAATGGCGAGGGGACCGGTACACAGCATACTTAGTCCGAATGTGAAGGTGGCAAAGATAAATGAAATAATCACCAGTGGCAGGTAGATGATGAAGCTCGCGAGCAGCAGCAGGATGCCGGTGGGGATTTCGCCCGCGAGCAGCCAGCCCACGCCGTAGATACCGAGGACGAGCGAAAGCAGCACTTCGACCAGCACCGGGGTAGTCAGGTTGGTATTGAAGATACGTAGCGAGAATGTGGACGGCTGAGATGGTTGGTACGCGTGAGATGCTGTGGAGACCGGTTCTGTCTCCGGTGTTTGTGATGGAGGCTCACTTTCTTTCGAGGTATCGCTTTCCCTGGCGGTGGGTTGCGCCGCGTAATTTCGTTCATATACGGTGCGCGGCTGCGGTGTATATTCTGCATACTCCGCAAATGCTGAGCCGGGGAAGAGATTGTGTGGCTCCTTTTGTGGCTCCGATGGCTGTTGGGTTTCTCCTTCAAAACTGGTCTTTGTTCCCGAAATCGGCGTGCCGCATGATGGACAGATAGTCACTTGTTCCGGTATCTCAGTGCCACAACGCTCGCAGGTAGCCATGGATATGTTCCTTCGTGTTCCACAACCAAAAAAACATCCCGATATTTCTATGAGGATGTTGTGTATCATAGCATATCAGATTGTTTCCAGCAATTTACATGGACTATTGTCCGGAAATTCAATGCGCCCCTACGCATTCGCGCTTATTGTCCATCCACTTCCGTTGCTACTCAACTCCAACGTTCCCATTTGCGCCGTTTGTTCAATCTGCCACGCGCCGTTGATGGGTTGGAGCGATGCTGGTGTCAGCACAGTTGTTGCGCCAGCCTTGTTGCGCAATTTCGAAGGCAAAATAGCAGGTGTAATGACTACAGTTGAAGGATGTGCCAGTTGCAGTACCTCTTGTAACGCCGTTGGAAACGTTTTGCCCGTCTCGGCCACAAGCTGCACTACCTCTGCCTGGAGATAGCTATTGTCGATCGTCGTAAGTAACCCCGACAGGGCATACTTGCTCAGCGCGGTTTCGCCTACCAGCAGCAGGCGCAGACCAGGAGCCTGTAGCCGCAATATGAGGCCGTCATCAAGTTCTTCTGTGCTGCCTTTATGCAGCGGTGAAACAGGCCATAATACCTGGAAGACAACCTGCGATCCCAGCGGGATTACCGCGCCCTTTCTCGCTTGCATATAGGGAATATTGCGCTCATTGATGGTACGCCTGAAGAGGGCGTAGCCGGTGTTAGGGTGCAGCATTCCTGCATCGACCACTTCACCGACCTGGTAGCGCGTCACGATATCTTGCAAGCCAACGAGATCATCCTGTCTGTGAGCGGTCAGGATCACCATATCAAGCGAACGTTGCCAGAAGGGTAGGCGAGCATCTAGCTCGGTGGCCAGCGAGGATGCGTCCAGGCCTCCGTCGATTAGCGCCGTTTTCCCATCCCGTGTGCGCACCAGGATCGCTTCCCCTTGTGCTGGTTTAGTGGCCGGTCCAACATTGAGAAAAGTAATCGTCAATTGTCCATCGGAACGCACTGCCAGAGCTGTTGTGCCGGTTGCCAGCATGATAATGAGCGCAGCGCCGAACTGGATCAAACGCCGCGTACCCCTCGAGAGAGGTGGAGGTGTTGCCTTGAGCAGGCCTGAATGCTGCTGTTGGGGCCATCGCCGCAGCAATGTGCTGGTGATCAAAGCGAGCAGCCCATAATAGCCCCATCCCGCGCCTGTATTCAGGTTATTCACCGGGAAAAAGGCCAGGGGAAGCGTGGAGCACCGGGTGACAACCGTTATCATGTACCAGAGTAGTGGCCAGGCGAACCGCCCAAAGAATATCCCGATGGGCAGCGCAATGATCCCGGTTCCACATATGAGCAGCCCCAGTACAATCATGACTGCCAGCAGGGGCACCGAAAGCAGGTTGGTAGTGGGCGCGATCAAGGAAACCTGCTGGAAGGTCAGCGCAAAGATAGGGAAGGTTGCAATCTCGGCTGACAGGGTGACGGCGATAGTCTCGGC
>VBHV01000668.1 GCA_005881995.1 Chloroflexota bacterium
GAGGAACCGTCACCGCATTACCATCAATATAGACAGTTAAATGAACGTGATGGTGATAGGTTGACTGTTCCAATTGATCGCAATAGACGCCGTCAATCGGTTGATAGTTAGGATCAAATACCGTTCTCGCCTGAGATGTATTCGCGCGTGCCTGTACAACGAGGTAACTAACAAGGGCAGCAATAAAAACGACGGCGGCGACTACACCGAGAATTGTAATCAGCCTGGTTCTAGCCGCTCGCCGCTGCTGTGCCGCGCGTCGCTGCTGCTCTTCCATGCGCCGTTCATACTTCATGGCCTGCCTGGTGAGTGGCTTATTGCCTGGGCGGTGCATTTTAGTTGCTGCCGTAACTCCAGCCTTAGATGGCATTTGACCCGGCTTCTTCGTTTGCCCCTGTTTGGACGATGCATCATTCGTCCTGGTTGTTGCTGTAACATCAGCTTTGGATGGCATTTGACCCGGCTTCGTCGTTTGCTCCTGTTTGGATGCCGTGACATTTGTCGATTTGCCGTTCGCCTGCTCCTGCTTCCTGTTCTGGTTTACGTTCTTTTTGCTCATGAATGATCCTAACTTTCCAAAAACTTATAAGTGCTGTTTCCTCTTGAAAAATCCCTCGTTCATGCTGCCGGTACGATATCCCTGGAGATCGACGGTCACATAGAGATAGCCTATAGCGCGTAAGCCACGTGTCACCTGCTGGCTGATCTCTTCGTCGATGAGCCGTGGCAGTTCTGATCGTTCCACCTCGATACGCGCGATTTTATCGTGGTGGCGCACGCGCAGTTGCCGAAATCCCAGGTCCCGCAGCAACTTCTCTGCTTTATAGATCATTTGCAATGAAGTTACATCCACTTTACTACCATAGGGAATTCGTGATGAGAAACAGGCCATCGCGGGCTTATCCCACACGGGCACGCCCAGCAGCTTTGCTACTGACCGTATCTCGCGCTTGCCCATGCCAGCTTCTTTCAATGGCCCACGCGCATGAAATTCACGAGCCGCGCGCTTCCCCGGACGAAAATCGCCATCATCGTCCTTATTCACCCCATACGCAATAAAATGCAAATCGTACTGTTTCGCCAGCGGCTCAAGCTGCGTAAACAGTTCGGTTTTGCAGAAGTAGCAGCGATTAAAGTCGTTGGCAACGTAGCGTTCGTCCTCCAGCTCGTGCGTTTCCAGCGTTATCAGGGGAACACCCATCTGCCTGGCGACAGCTATCGCTTCCTCCGTCTCCTCAGATGCATAGGCAGGTGAGGAGGCAATCGCGCCCATCGCCCGTTCGCCCAGGACATCATGGGCTACTTTCAATAGCAGCGCGCTATCAACCCCACCCGAATAGGCTACCAGCACGGAACCCATCTCGCGTAGAATCGCCTGCAATTGTGTATATTTGGCTCGCGTTTCTGCGTCCAGGGTATCGGCTCCCTCCATCGAACTATTGACTTGGGGGGCATCAAGCATGATACAGTTTTCTCCTGACCAGGGTTATGTACGAAATATATAAGGCACGTACCTATGCAAACGTTTTGCTAATGGTATAGCACCCAGCCGTTATGCCAGGGGTTATCACATTCCAATCTCCATATTCGCCTAGACTTTGTCCCTGTCGATCAACTGCGTTGAAGGTACCTCGAATATCTCCGCCAACTTTAATGTTTCCGTCAAAAACCAACATCCCCGCATCTATTTTGACCGTGAAGTGTACTATTCCAGAAGCGGAAACTGTTCCCGTGAAAGTACCAATCAAGCCAAGTCCCGAAAAGTTGCCAGAAATGTGGTTTTGCTCTTGCTTAATCTGTTTCAGGTACACAATCGGCCTGGTGTGGGCTGCACCTATATCATTGATTTCGCCGGCATACGACGGGGAAAGAGGTGGATAGAGTGTTGAGGAGTTCGCAGTGGGAGATAGTATGGACGTCGACGTTGGAGTCAATGCTGATCGAGGAACGGTTGTGGCAACAGTTGAGGGCCCCGGCAGTGAGGGATGAACAGTATGTAAGAGGAAACCTAGACCCACTAGTAGCAATACCGCAAGAAAAAGAGCGGATACTCTGACACGCTTGCGAGAGGGCTTGCTCTGTAGCTCATCGGGTGGATGGGCGGAATGGTGAGTATCGAGACTCTTCACATCCTGCTCAAGAATGGGAGGAAGAGGAGTATCTGGCAAGCGGAGTAATAGCTGTTGTTCTTGTTGCTCGATCGGGTCTGTACGCAGTGCGTTCCAGAACGCCTCCACTGTGGGGAAGCGATCCTCCTTGTAAATAGATAGAGCGCGTTGAACAGCATCGGATACCGGCTTTGGAATAGTTGATATCAGCGAACTTGCAGGTCTTAGCGGGTCGATTCTTTTCCCCGCCGTGATACGCATAACTGCATCGGCAGGAGTAGCGCCAGTCAACAATGTATATAAAGTCGCTCCAAGTCCATAAACATCTGTACGTAAATCGGTTCCGCTTTTCGCACTGTATTGTTCAATTGCCGCATATCCTGGAGAGAAGTGGCCAAAAATGGTGATCGTTCCATCCGGGAAATACTCCTTGGCGGTACTAAAATCAACCAGGACAGCTTCATTGCCATCCAGCGGCATAATGATGTTGGCGGGTTTAATATCTCGATGCACGATAGGCGGCTCCTGGTGATGCAAATAGACGAGCGCATCTACAATAGGAGTCATCATAGCCAGGGTCAGGTCCAGGGAGAATCTCTGTCCTGGTTGTTCACGGCGTAAATCCTCAAGATTCTTCCCCTTTATATACTCCATCAGCAGATACACCCGGTGGAGTTTTTCATGCTCGAAGACATGATAGACATGGGGCAGAGATTTGTGATCGAGTCGCTTGAGAAGCTCGCACTCGAAAAGCAAACGCTTTCGTTCTTGTCCACTTGGACGGATTAACTCTTTAAGAGCGAACACGTGCTCCCCGAATTGTCGATCACTGACCATGTATACAGCACCGGAGCCGCCCTTGCCAAGAAGATTCTCGACGCGGTAACGCTCTCCATACATATCTTGCAAGATGGCCCCGACAGGAAGCGTCATTTGTTCTTGTAGCACGTTACACCCTTTGCACAGAG
>VBHV01000554.1 GCA_005881995.1 Chloroflexota bacterium
TATCTTCTGTGCCAGCGTACCCGGCTGCGCAGAAGCGGCGGCGTATAACGTCATCGTCAGCGCCGCCGAAAAAATATTCGCCATGCTGGAGAGATTCCAGGAAACGTAAAACCAGGCATTCACCGTTGCCGAAAGCAGCACCGTGACCAGCACTGGCAGAACAAGCGCGGGCGCTTGCAGCGTTACATTGAGCAGGTGATGCTTGAGCGCAGAAAGTCCCAGTTTTCGCAATAACCCCCACTGCGGCAGGTAATTTCTCCCTACCCATCCCTTTTTCGCAAGCACATATCCGGCCAGGGCGACTAACGAGCAGATATTCCCGATAGCCCACGTCGCATAGATCGTCAGTCCAACGGCACGCGAGAGCCAGAGGCTGGCCGCCAGCAGCACAGCGAGTTTCACCACCGCGAACAAGCTGTTGCGCCAGAGTTGTAGCTCACCGCGAAACAGCCCTATCAACGCGTCGTCGAGAACCAGGGTAATTGCCGTGAGGCTGACACCGAGTGCAAAAAGCGCGCTGCTGCCGGTGCTTGCTCCTAGAGGCTGGAAACCGCTTGAAACATATGGCGCGACAACCGCGAAAGCAAAGCCCAGCAGTCCTCCAAATCCCGCAACCAGGACCAGCGCTGCGCTGATAAGCGAACCCTCTCTTCCCCGCTGCAGCGGCAGCTCGCCGAGCAAGAGCGTGCCCAGGCCTACAATAGCCAGCGATCCAAGCAGTGTCATCGCCGAAATGGCTGCGGAGGCTAACCCAACGGCTTCCGGTGGGAACGCCCGTGCTGCCAGCCACCAGTAAATGAAGCCAAGCAGCGATGTTACCGCTGTAGTTCCTACGAGCGATCCAGCATTGAGCAAGATGATGCTATTGATACGCGCCCACTGGAGCGCTTGCGTCAGGAGATTCGGCCTCCCTTTACCCTGTACAACCGGAGCGATAGGTATACTGGTTTTCATGCTCTGTCCTGTCCTGGGCCGCGTTCGTTTTCTGGAAGCACATATGCTGTAGCCTTTTTTAGCTTGAACGCGTCACTATTACCTATCGTAGAAATCGCTAGCATCTTTAGGAGACGAGAACCACATACCTACAAGGAGCAACCCAGCAACATCCGTAGGGGCGAGGGAGGATGATGAGGGGTTGGGAGGGCCTTTAAGGTCGCCCGCGGGGTGGGGGGTGATCGCGTTTCCCCAGGATTCGAGCTAGATGAACAGGTACGCGGGCGACCATAAAGGCCCACACCGCCCCACGTCATCCACCCTCGCCCCTACGGATCATGTGGCCCTGTGCCTGGTTTCCCAACTTCGGTTGATGCCTATTTGACGCCCCTTGTGGGCATCAGGCTACTTGCGGGCGTCAGGCTTATGGGCGTCAGCCCTGTGCTACTCCAATAAGTATCGCGAAGTTCGACATCCGTCTGTGAGAGATCAACCGTCTCCAATACACGCACCAGGGGAACAGGCACTGGGGTCTCACCTAATTTTCCAGGGAAGCTCTTCCACTCCTGAAGCACATGCCTGGCCCCCAGGAGTCGTTTCGTGTCTGAAGAGTGAGAAGAGCGAGTCGCTATAATGCGCAAGAGCAGAAGCATTGCAGAAAGAAAAGCAAGAGCCAGTAAAAATAATAGCCAGAGATGCGCGGCCACGGCAGCAGTGATACCCGCGCCAACCAGCAGCCACATCCACCATTGACTTTTCAGCATCAGGATCAACTGCCTGCGTCTTTGCACTATCCTGTCCGTTGCTACCGCTCTTCGAGCATTCACCGGCCATAGCGCCCGGCTAACCCTTGCATCACCTCCGCCGCACGCGTTTCCTTCCTGCCCTTTCTGCTTTATCATATGCCTCCATCCTCACTCAAAAACGATTGCTCTACCGCGACACTGAAGTGCCGGCGTGACCGTCGGCAACACTTCAGCGCTAAGCGCGAAACACGCCGCCCCACATCCAGCCTCATCACCATCGTGCATGCAGTCCCTCACATCCACCACGCCCGGCGCGACTTTCACAAGCCAGACAAGATAGGTCGCGCGCTCCAACACCTCACATACACAATCGCCAGCCACCCAACTTCACCATCACAACCCAAATGCAAGAGACTCTGCCTGGCATACAGCGTATCCTGCCCGTGTTCGCACACCAGCACTTCACTATCGCGGTAGGGGATTCGTCCATAGTCATTGTAGGGGCGGGGGTGGTGGATGAGCGGGGTAGGGACCATTGCGGTCGCCCTCGCCTCAAACCACGTAACCCTCCATCCTCTCATGACCGATCAGCTCATATACCTCATTGTAAGAAGGGAGATACGCTTCCAGGTTACGAACACATGGAGGTTGCGTTAAGAAATAGCCCGTCCTCTTGCGAACTTCTTAACCTTTTATCGACTGATTTGTGTATTTCTATGGGGTATCATCTTTATCTATTCGATATATAGATACATTATGCTTTGATCTTCTCGTTTTTCGGATCGTACAATGGCTCCTTCATCACCGTTGCTCCATAGCGCACTCCAAACAATTGGACTTCAATGCGTGTGCCAGCTACAGCATATTCCATGGGCAGATACCCATAAGCGATGCTCTGGCGAACCGTATACCCATATCCCGCGCTGGTAATATGGCCTAATACGCGCTCACCATCCAGCAGCGGCTCGCCTCCCAGCCCCACGGCGGCTGGATCATCCAGTACCAGGCAGCAGAGCTTGCGCGTAACGCCCAGCCTCTTGATGCGCTCAAGTGCATCTCTGCCGGTAAAATCACCTTTTTGCAGTTTCACCGCGAAGCCCAGTCCTGCCTCGTATGGGTTGTATTCAGAATGAATATCCGCGCTCCAGTAGCGATAGCCCTTTTCCAGGCGCAGCGAGTCAATGGCGCGGTAGCCTGCAGCCAGCATGCCGAGCGGCTGACCGGCTTCCCACAGCGTATCCCAGAGTTTGAGCCCATATTCCATTGGCGCGTAAATCTCCCAGCCAAGCTCGCCAACATAGGTGACGCGCAGAGCCAGCGCGGGAATATCGCCGATAGTGACATATTGCGCCGTCAAATAAGGGAAGGCCTCGTTCGAGAAATCGTTCTCACTCACCTGCTGCATCAAATCGCGTGTTCGCGGTCCCCAGACGCCAATACAGCAGCGACTGGATGTTATGTCGTGCATGTAGACGGAGCCGTCGGTGGGCATATGGCTGCGAATCCATGCCAGGTCGTGATTGCCAAAAGCGGTGCCGGTCACGATCTGGAAGCGATCAGCGGCCAGGCGGGTCACCGTCAGATCGCACTCGATGCCGCCGTGTCGATTGGGCATCTGTGTGTAGGTAATGGCTCCTATTGGTTGATCCATCTGGTTGTCTGTAATGCGCTGCAAGAAGGCTAGCGCGCCTGGGCCAAGCACCTCTATTTTAGAGAATGAGGTCTCATCGAACATAGCCACTCTTTCGCGCGTGGCCTGGTGTTCCGCGCCAATGGCGGGCGACCAGTAGCGACTGGCCCAGCCATACGGCACCGGCCATGCTTGCCCCTCGGCCAGCCCCTCATTGCGGCTGAACCAGTTTGGCCGTTCCCATCCGGCCTTTTCACCGAAGACAGCGTCCAGTTCTTCGAGGCGCTGGTAAACGGGGCTGAGTCGCAGCTTGCGCGCGCTGCTGCGCTCCAGGGCGGGATAGCTGATATCATAGTACGTGCTGTAGACTTCGTTGACGCGCGTAGCGATGTAGCGGCGGCTGGCGGTGTAGGCTCCAAAGCGCCGGATGTCCATGTGCCAGAGATCGAGGCTCGGCTCGCCGTCGATTATCCATTCCGCGATCATCTTGCCGACTCCGCCTGAGCCGGAGACGCCGTGCGCACAGAAACCGCAGGCCGCCCAGAAGCCGTGAACTTCCGGCGCTTCTCCCAGGATGAATTCTCCATCGGGCGTAAACGACTCCAATCCGTTAACGCGCTTCACCAGTTCAACGTTGCGTAGCGAGGGAACGCGCTCGATGCACCCGCGCATGAGGCTTTCAAAGCGCGGCGGGTCAAAATCGAGCACGCTTGGATTGGGGCCATCGGGAATGGCATCGACGGCAAAGGGCAGGGGGTCGCGTTCGTAACCTCCTAATACCAGGCTCTCTCCATCTTGCCGGAAATAGACCAGGTTGTCGGGGTCTCGCAGGTTGGGAATGCTCACACCTCCCGCGAGTTCGGGCAATCGATCCGTCTGAGCATACTGGTGCTGCATCGGGATGAGCGGAATAGAGATACCGGCCATCCGGCCAATGATGGGAGACCAGATACCGGCAGCCACCACCACAATCTCGGTACGAATACGTCCCTGGGTGGTATGAATGGCCTGTACCTGCCCCTGCGCCACCTCGATGCCTGTGACGCGGGTATGGTCGTAGAAGGTTGCGCCGCGTTCACGCGCGATGTCGGCCATCGCCTGTGCCAGGATGGGCGCTTTCGCCGAGCCATCCGTAGGCAGCCACAGCGCGCCTTCCACCCCTTTCAGGTTCATCAGAGGAAACATGCGCCGCGCCTCTTCCGCGCTGATCAATTCCGCCTCCAATCCCACGCTTTTCGAGAAGCCTACCTGCCGCCGCAGTTCCTCCATGCGCTCTTTCGATGAGGCCAGGCGCAGGCTGCCTCCTCCCGTGTAGGGGCTTGATTTATCATGCCCGTGCAGCGTTTTATACAGCGCGACGCTATACACCAGCATCTTTGTCAGGCTGACCGAGGAGCGCAACTGGCCAACCAGTCCTGGCGCGTGCGAGCTTGTCCCACCGCTCAGCGCTCCCTGTTCAAGTACGACGATATCCCGCCAGCCGCGCTCGGTCAGGTGATAGGCGATACTGGAACCGGCGATGCCGCTGCCTATGATGACGACTCTAGCCTGGTCATGCATGATTCACCTCTTTCAACCATTGTTCAAAAGGTGACGCTTCAACATTCTGTAAAAAACGGTTGAGGTGGTGATGGGCATATTCATGATAATCAAAATCGAGTTCTGAAACGCCCATCTGTAAAAATCCCCAGAACGATTCGCGCAAATCTGAACCCAGTCGCATCAGATGCAGGTGCGCTATATCCGCGGGTTTTGCCTCCCCGAAATAGTACTGGAGCAACAGCACACAGCGTTCATGATCCAGTGATTGATTGACCGCGAAATTCCCCAGGTCAAAGAAGATGTCGCCCATCCCGGCGTACTCCCAATCCAGAATCCGGATGGTATCACCGTCGTCAATGAAGTTGCTGGCAAGCAGGTCATTATGGCACGGCTTCTGTTGCTGTACCGTTCCCAGCGCCTCTTCGATCTGCGCCATCAACGTGAAGACGCGGGGCAGCGTCTCCGGGAAAGTGACGCCGTATTCCAGGGCCAGGTGGTGATAGTTCCGCACCGTTGTAAAAGGGGAGAACTCGCCGGGAAAAGCTGGTCCCCTGTGATAGCGCTGCATGGAAGCCACGATGCGCCGCAGCGTCCCCGGTTGGGCGGCAATTTCTGGAGAAATAGGCGATCCCACGATAAAGCGCGTCACCAGCGCCTCTTCAGAAGCCAGGAAGTGCATCACCTCGGCCCCGACACCGACCTGGGCGGCAATAGCGGTACACATACTTTCGAGCCGCCGGTCAATACCGAGCAGGTGCGTTCTCTTACCGCCGATGCGCAGCACGAAGGTTTCGCCGGAAATATCCACCCGGTAGTTCTGGTTTGTGATGCCGCCCAGCAGTGGGGTAACGACAGCATTGCCGGTGCTCCATCCCGGAATCTGGTTCACAATGCGCTCGATATGTTGATCCATCACTGATCACCTTCCAGTTTTTCTCTGAGCATACAATCTGGTTCAGCTTGCGTCAAGCAGGCGGTGTAGCCGCCTTTTATAGGACGGTTGCTACGAAATTTTGCGGTATGCCCAGCTTACCTTTTGGTGTGCAGGCCCGGCTTGTCGCCCAGGGGCGCATCAGCGGTCTGAGCGCGAGTAATCTGGTCAATGAGTCTCCCGCGCTTTATGCCAGTCCAAACCAGGGCGTGGTTGGGACAACCGTCGCTCTGAACGGTGGTGGCTTCGGAAGCAACGAGTCCATAAAAATCGTCTTCCAGAACACTGTGATAGCCCACGCGTTTACAAGCTTGAAAGGCAAATTCACGACCAGTATCGTTGTGCCGAGCAATGCGCAAATCGGGTACCAGACTAACGGGATCGTTGCGAGTGGTAAAAACAGTGGTCTGGCGGCCAGCGCGTTCTTTGAAGTCGAGCCGAACATTTCCATCAA
>VBHV01000669.1 GCA_005881995.1 Chloroflexota bacterium
GTCTATTTCAAACGATCAACGCACAACTCAACAATGGTGGCAGCGACTACGCCGCCGCTTAACTCTGCTCTATCTGGTTGTAGCGCTGGCACTGCTTATTCTAAGTGGCATTGGACATGCGCGCTTATTAAGAGAAGTCGGGCGAACTTTTGGTGGATTTTTCTGGGCCATCGATACAGATAGCCAGGTAGTTATTGTCTCCACGCCGTCTGAACTCCCCGCATTTCCAGTAGCTCCCGGTTCGCTGACGAACACCCAGGTACTCATCAGGGTGGACGGAAAAAACATCTCCGCCCTCTCGAGTGTCTACCAGCATGCTCAGCCCGGAGACAGCATTACGTATACATTCGAGCAGAATGGCCAGGTGATGACCGTGAAGCACCCGGCAGCCACATTTACCTGGAACATGTGGTTCGATACGTACGGGTGGGCCTTGATCGCCGGTATCTGCTGGCTGCTGGTGGGTGGTATCTTGCTTGCCAGGTCACAAGAATGGACGGGGGCGGTCGAAGGCCTTACGCTCTTACCCCCGGCGACAGATCTCGTTTTCCAACTCTTATGGATTCCCGCTTTCGCTCTGCTTGGAGCGGCCTTTATTCAACTCAGCCTGACCTATCGACCCGAAGCGCTAAGAATCTCTCGCCGTCCCCGCGTCAGGCTGGATGTCTTACCTTATCTGCCCTTGATCGCGTTATTCGCCTTCGATCTGAGTTCTCTACTCATCAAAGGCAGTGTGCCGACACGCGTGCAATTTATTCTCTCGCTGGTTTATGCTGTTTTCGGCGGGTTGCTCAGCCTGGGTATTGGCCTGGCATCATTGTCCCGTATTCTCCGCCCAGCGCCTGGGACAAGTATCCCTGCACATCTGCGCCGTCGCCTGGGCGATCTGCTGGCTCTATGGATCGGCGGCCTGGGTCTCGGATTTGGCCTGGGGATTTTGCCCATATTGTTGACCGGAAGCACACTGCTATCGCTGCCGGTCTTTTATGCATTGGCGGCGATCTTCCCCTTAGTCATCCTGTATGCCATACGCTCCCTACGCTTGATCGATCGTTTAGAGGTCACACTGGAACAGCGCGAATCGGCGTTACAAGAGCAACAAAGGATGTCTGATCAACTACTGCAATCGAACCGCGAATTGCAACAGGCCACCTCGCTCTTGCTGCATGCCGACGCGCACCTTCGCTCCATTCTCTCCCAGCGCATCCACGATCAACCCAAGCAGCAAGCGCTGCGCATTCGCTCCCTGCTTGGACACTGGCAGCACAAATTGAAACTGGAGGCCGAACACACTCCTGGGCTCAAACTTTTCCTGCAGCCCATCATCGAAGCCTTGGGGAAAGTGCGCAAGATCAGCGAAGAGTTAGAAGGCGATTTGCGCGGACTGCAACTATTGGTCGAGGATGCCTACCAGCGCCGCAATCTCGGCTTGAAATTGCACCTGGAGAAATTGATTCGCGAAGACCTACCCACGCTGCATGCTGAGTCTCTGCTAAAGATACAGCCCGACCTGTGGGCGCTCGACGAACTGAGCCATGACCTGGAACAAACCGAACCGGGCATAAAATTCGCGGAAGCCATCTCGTATACGGTGACGCAGGCATTGCTGAACATTTATAACCATGCCGGGGCGTCGTTTGCGACGGTACGCGCTATCCGCACCAATGGCTATATCGAAATCCTGATTGCTGACGACGGGCGCGGCTTCGATGTGAACAAAGTTCCGGCAGATAAGACCAGCCTGTTCAAAGCGAAACTCAAAGCTCGCGAGGCGGGCGGCAACCTGACCATTCTTTCCACTCCTCGCCCACAGGCCCAGCATGGAACGACCATCCACCTGCGACTCCCTTTGCCAGG
The DNA here is from genome assembly GCA_005881995.1 of Chloroflexota bacterium. The sequence goes on from VBHV01000669.1 coordinate 1,858, forward strand.
GTCGGAGCAGCCTCGCCGCACGAGACCACTTTCAAGCGAACTGGTGCAGGAGCTATGAAGTCACAGGCTTATCAGATCGGGCGCATCCCGGCATAGGCTTCGTAGGCATGGGCCAGCAAAACACGCCGTCCAGGATCACTGGGCGCGCCCTCTATCGCAAAAAAGCTGTAGATTTCGCTGACTAGATTCTCCAATGGCCCCATGTTTGGTTTCCCCTGAGCGTTCAAAAAGCCCATGCGCAGGGCGATATCGTCATTGCTCAAGCCCTCAGCAATCAGCGCGGCACATTCTTCCTGACGCGGTGTGAGCCGCTGCCCACGCAGCCTTTTCAGGAGATACTGTAGCACCTCAGGATCAATGAACGTTTCGCGCTTGCGCACAATGGTTGTCGCGATACGCTCCAGGTAGATTGGCTCAATGTTGCCGAAAAGCGCGTAGCCATGCAGTCCGGGCTGTTTTTTCGCGCGTCTGGCAGCGCCTCGCTGTGAGCCGTGCGCATATTCCTGGCGAAATATCTCTGCTGCCAGTGTCCAGCTAGGGTCCTGGGTATAAATGACTACGCGCAGCCCAGGCGCTTTTTCCAGCAACAGCCGTCCCAGGCGCACTCCGTTATCTGCACCAAGATGCAGATCAGAGAGTACCAGCCAGCCCTCTAATGTTGGATTCTCCTGCGCCTGCTCCTGACAGGAGCGTTCGATGAGTAGAGCTGCCGTATTGACATCACCTGCACTGCCATGCAAACGCAGTTGGGGAGTCTCCTCGGCAAACTCGCACACGCCACGCAGCTTCACCGGCGTATCATC
>VBHV01000670.1:0-3434 GCA_005881995.1 Chloroflexota bacterium
GGAAGAATTAGAGAGAACATTGCAGAATGGAGAAACAGTTATGACGCTCCTCTTGTTGTGCGTCCGCCTGCTGCTGGCGCTCGTATTCCTCGTAGCCGGCTTGGCGAAGCTGGCCGACTTAGCTGGCTCACAGCAGGCTTTACGCGACTTTGGCGTGCCTGCACGGCTAGCCAACCCGTTTGGAGTGCTCTTGCCCTTGGCCGAACTGGCTATTGCGCTGGTGCTGCTTCTTCCCGTCTCGGCCTGGTGGGGTGCCTTGGGGGCGCTCGCCTTGCTACTGCTCTTTGTGGTCGGCATCGGCTCCAACCTGGCACATGGGCGGCAGCCGGACTGCCACTGTTTCGGGCAGTTGCACTCGGCTCCCGCTGGCTGGCCCACCTTCGTCCGCAACCTGGTCCTGGCTGCTCTTGCTGCTGTCGTGGTGGTCTTCGGCTGGAGCAGCTCCCAACTCAGTGTAGTTGACTGGCTGGCTCCGCTCTCGGTGAGCCAACGCATTGAGGTGCTGGTTGGCCTGCTTGTGCTCGTCCTGCTGCTGGCAGGAGGCTGGCTACTCGTGCAGGTACTCAGCCAGCAAGGACGCTTGCTGCTGCGCATCGAGGCGCTGGAAGCCGAGCTAGCGGCCAGTGGCATGGCTCCTCAGTCCGTGGCGAACGGACAGGCGGCAGTACCTGTGGTGGGACTGCCAGTGGGCAATCTCGCCCCTGGTTTTGCGCTGCCGACGCTTGCCGACGAGCCGATCACGCTGGCAGCCTTGCGTGGGCTAGGCAAGCCGGTGCTGCTCCTCTTCTCCGACCCAGGCTGTGGCCCCTGCACGGCCTTGCTTCCAGAGGTGGGACGCTGGCAACGAGAGCAGGCGAGCAGAATGGTGGTGGCACTCGTCAGCCGGGGGACCGTCGAGGCCAATCGACCCAAGGTGACCGAGTATGGATTGACCCATGTGCTGCTGCAACATGATCGCGAAGTGGCGCAAGCCTATCAGGCTGCTGGCACACCCAGTGCCGTGCTCATCAGGCGCGATGGCACCATTGGCAGCCCTTTGGCTCAGGGAGCCGATGCCATCCGTGCACTGGTTGACAAGACGCTTTCGCCAGCAGGTCTGGGCACGCTCCCGATGGCTGCTGCCAATGGCAATGGCCATGGAGCGGCACCACGCCGACCTGCGGGTCCCAAGGTGGGTGAGCCCGCCCCGGACTTCAGCCTGCCCGATCTCTCTGGCCAGACGGTGAGCCTCTCGGACTTCCGGGGCGACACGACGCTGCTGCTCTTCTGGCGGCCCAGTTGCGGCTTCTGTCAACGCATGCTCACAGACCTCCAAGCCTGGGAAGCCAACCCACCCAAGGATGCACCAGGGCTGCTGGTGGTCTCGACCGACAGTGTGGAGTCCAACCAGGCCATGGGCCTGCGCTCTCCGGTACTGCTCGACCAGGAAGGCATGAGCATCGGCAGACTGTTTGGAGCCACCGGTACCCCGATGGCGGTGCTGGTGGATGCCCAGGGCAACATCGCCTCGGAGCTGGCTGCGGGAGCACCGGCGGTGCTAGCACTGGCTGGTCAGGATGCCCGAGCTCGAGCTTGAGAAGACTGTTCTCAAGCTGGCAGAAGCAAGGTTACTTTCTCTCTTTATGGAGGAAGGAGCAAACGACAATGGAACCGAACACATTTGACGACCTGACCAAAGCCCTGGCGACAGCGACCTCGCGCCGCCAGGCCCTCAAAACAATCGCCGCCACCACGCTTGGCGGTATCCTCGGACTGAGTGGGATTGGCACTGTCTTTGCCAAAGCGTGTACACCTATTGGTCGCCACTGTAATAGGAAAACTGTGTGCTGCGGTGGTGCCTCCTGTGACCCCACTACGAGTAAGTGCGCCTGCCCAGCTTAGCTGCTCCCTGCGATAGCAGCCAATGCCTGACGTGTGACTCCAGCACCGGCACCTGTGTCTCGAGCTGTGATGCCGGCCAGTGTCAGACCTGTCAGGGTGGTACCTGTGCCTCGAGCTGTAATGCCTGCTCCACCTGTCAGGGTGGTACCTGTGTCTCGAGCTGTAGCTCCGGTCAGGACTGCCTCAGCAATGGGACATGCGCGTCGCCCTGCACTCCTGGAGTCCCTTGTTCCTGCGGATTCTGTTTTCCCGACCCATCCGGAGCGGATTATTGCTCTCCGAGTGGCGCCGGCACAAATTTGTGTGCTAACGACGGCCAGTGTAACAAAGGGTATTTCTGCTATTTTACCGTTTTTGATCCCAGTCAATCATACTGTCTTCAGGCATGCTAGCAGGTAGCTTTCCCTCGGTAGCGGCTGGAGGGTGTCGTCTTACCGCTACCGGGGGAATGTCGCTCTGGCATTGGTCCCTCACGTGTATGAATGGGTGGTTTGTGGAAATCGATTGGGCTGAGCCCCTTCAGTACTCGTAGAGTCGCGAGGGAGACAGCGGGAGAAGCGTGAAGATATGGAGGAACGTGTATGGCAAGAGCTATGATTCTTCCTCTGCCAGCATCTGGGCATGTGAACCCCACGCTTCCGGTTGCCCGGGAGCTGGTGGCCCGCGGTGAGGAAGTCATCTACTGCCTGCCTGATCAGTTCAAACCAAGCATTCAAGCGACGGGAGCCGCTCTTCTGCCATTCACGATCACCGGGAGGGCATTTCGTTGGTCCCCTGTGCCGTGTGCGGACCTTTTGCTCTGGTTGCCCTTGCATACCGCCGTGACGAGCCTGGAAATCCTTCCACACCTGCTCGAACGTGTCCGCGCGGCACAGCCGGACTATCTCATCTATGATGCGTGGTGTCTGTGGGGGCGGCTGGTTGCTCGTATCCTTCATCTTCCTGCCATTCGTTGCCAGCCGACCTTCGTGATGAATGAGCAGCTTGGCCCGACCTTTTGGACGATGCTTGAACAGGCTGATCGGCTGGCGATGTCTCGTGTTTCCCAGGCACAACCCTCTGAGTTCGAGCAGCAGGTCAACTTTGCTGCTGCGCTTGAGGAATTACGCAGCACCTACAATGTGCCGGTGATCGATCTGAAAAGCTTCTTTGACCATGCCGAAGCGCTCAATCTTGTCCCGATTCCGCGCGCGTTCCAACCAGATGGCCAGACCTTTGCTGATCGCTTTCAGTTCGTTGGGCCTTCTCTTCTCCCGCAGGAGCAGGGAACGAATTTTCCCCTGGATCGGCTCAAGCAGCAGCCAACGCTCTACATTTCGCTGGGAACGGTCTGCAACGACGAAGAAGCTTTCTACAAGATGTGTTTTGCGGCGTTTGCGGAAGGGAGGCGAGCCGGCGCTGGGGAAGGCTCACGAGCTGGCGAGCAGGCACATCAGCCGCATTGGCAGGTCGTCCTGGCGAGCGGCAAGAGCGATCTCAGCGTCCTTGGCTCGCCCCCGGAGAACTTCCTGGTGCGTCCACGTGTACCCCAGCTCGAAGTGCTCCAACACAGC
>VBHV01000670.1:3682-5051 GCA_005881995.1 Chloroflexota bacterium
CAGAAAGGCTGGAGCTGGCCCTCCAGGGTGGAACCTGGTTCCTTACTGAAGGCCAGGGCCACACAGGCGAAAGTCTTCGGCATAGGGCTCAGCAGGACGGGAACCACCAGCTTAACACAAGCTTTGCACCTGTTAGGGTATAAGGCCATCCACTTTCCGCATGATAGCGTGACCCGAGCCCAAGTGTATCATTTCTTCGCCTCTGAGCTCCAGTGCCTCTCCCTTGCTCTGTTGCAGGAGGCTGATGCCATCACGGATACCCCGGTGTGTTGTCTCTACCAGGCCTTAGATCAAGCCTATCCCGGCAGCAAATTCATCCTGACCGTCCGAGAGAAGCACTCCTGGCTCAGATCGTGTCGAAGCTTCTGGTTGGAGCAAGTGGAGCCGTATTGTCGGGAGAAACCTGAGAGGTGGCTGGCCCAGTATCTTCGGGTCATCCATGAAAGACTCTATGGCAGACAGGACTATGAACCGGAGACTTTCTCCAAAGCCTACGATACCTATACAGCTGAGGTAAAGGAGTATTTCAGAGAGCGACCACAGGATTTGTTAATTTTGGATATCTGCGCTGGAGAAGATTGGAGCCAACTGGCACCTTTCCTTGAGGTTCCCATTCCAGAGACACCCTTTCCCTGGGAAAATCGAGGGCTAGGCACTCCGATGAGACATTCGGCAATGGGCAGAGAGCCGTAACGAGGGAGGACGAGGATGTGAGCATGTGAGTTGCAAAGAGTACGTTGTTTCGGTATCCTTGTCAGGAGAAGCTGATGGGAACGCCGAGGGTACGCGGCGTCAGGCGTGGCCCGTTTGCATGATGGGACCTCGAGCCCGATAGGATGTTTGGCCGCCCGTCGGATGCGCTTAGACTTCCAGCGTGAAAGATCGCAGCTCGCATCGGTGTATGAGCACTGTCTTCTTTGTTCTGGAATAGGCTCAACAACCACTTCTGAGAGCACTTTTTGGAGCTTGCGAGGTACTCCCATTGGACATGGTGGATAATTCGACGGGCCCTCTCCACCCCCTTTTCGGGCTGGTTTGTTGTGATGAGGCAGTCCGGGCAAGCCACCGCTTCGTGGAGTCAGGCTCCATCCCAGTTCTTCTCCTCGCACATGTACCTATTTCCCCGCAAGATGACCCTGCACCCACATCTGGCTGCGAAGCCTCTCAAGGGGAAACTGTCGGCAAGGGGCAAGTGAGCACTTCGCGCGCTGTCCATTGTCGGGTGGTTCTTCCCGCGGCCATCGCAGGAGTCCGCTGCCGATAGCGTTGCGCCAGACGGTTGCCCCCTCGTTCTCGCAGCTGCACGAGCGCCACACGCAGCGAGGCATGAGGACGCACGAAATGATAGTATGCTCGCCACCACTCAAAA
>VBHV01000680.1:0-2246 GCA_005881995.1 Chloroflexota bacterium
TGGGCATAGGCAACGGGACCTTTGTTGGCGGTGATGACATCCATGCCTGCTTCTAAGGCCTTGCGTATATGTAAAAGCGCAGGCTGCCCATTTTGTGGATTGAGGGTAGTGAGTTCGATGAAGAGAGAGGCTCCGGCAGCTTTACCTGCTTCGATGAATCGATCAGCATTTTCTACACCGGTTCCTTGGCTCTTGAACCAGCGTAGGGGATTATGCGTAAGCTGGTTGGCATCTACCCCTGTAGGGTGAATGTACAGCCCCTGCCTACGTGAGCCAAGACCGGTAATTACCGGCCGTAGACCTAGCTCCCGTCCCATCCACTCGCTGCGTGACGCCAGTAGTGGCAGGAATGCCGAAGTGACATTGCCATATCCCAGTACCAGGATGCGCAGTGGCGGAAGGAGCGCAGATAGAGATGTTTCGCTCATAGTTGAAAACCTGTACCTGCATGGAGTAGTGTTGCTCCTGCTGTCCAGATGACGATGATTTAGGGGACTTCGGATGTCGAGACAGGATAACGAATACAATAATGAGCATCACTACTAAAAAGGTGATAACACAAAAAATGAGAATTTTCTGCTTATTGTTGAGAACGCCTGTCTTCATCAACGGACTATTGTTGATGAGCGCAGATGGTGGCGATTGAACCGGAGGTGTTTGTACTCTGTTTGAACCTGGAACAATCACAGGTGGTGTTACCGATGGCATAAACGGTTTTGGCGGAACTTGCTGTGAAGTTGGGGAGTGAACGATAAACGGCGCGGGATTATTGGATGGAGCTTGCGTTCCGGCCCGCATGGGCGAAGGCAGTTGGGATGGTGAAGATGGGACGACAGGCGTTTTGGCAGCACTCGCGAATGGTTTACGTTCCGGTGTGGTGGATTGTGGATTGAGTGGCGTGTAACGCATCGTTTGCTCTGTCACAATATCCCTATTTGCCGTCGAGGCGGGGTGGCCAGGATTGGCTTGTGACGATGGTGGAGGACTTGCCTGCGAATTTTTGGGGAAAAGCGAGTTCAGGGTAGCGCCGCACCGTGGACAAAACGCCGCGGACTGCACTAACTCCGCCGAACAACGTGGACAGTGCAGTTTTGTATCAGGTGATGAAGGCTGTGTGGCCGGCGAAGGGGGCCGAGAAGAGGCATCCTGTGAGACCGGATCTGTATTTCCCCCCGAATTTTGCAGCGCCTCAAAAATGAACGGCAGATCGGGCTGTGTGCTATGTGGGTCGATTGAACGGCCTGACCCTGTTGGGGGTGGCTGCGTTGAAGTAGGTAATGCGGCCAGCACTATTCTTAGATCATTCGTAAATTCCGCGACGGATTGGTAGCGGTCTTTGGGCTTCATCGCCATAGCGCGACTGATGATCGAGTTCAGGCTATTCAACAAATCCGGTGATAACGTACCTAGTTGTGCCACGTGCCGTGAATGGCGAGGCGCCGGTTTAGCTGGTTTAGTGACTCCCAACCGGAACTGCCTGGGACTGTCGGCACCAGCGCTCGTTTCAGGTGGATTCTGTGCCAGGATTTCCTGCAGCGAGGGTAAATCGTCGGAGCGTGTATCAGTGCCCGTACCTCCTGGATATTGTTCCAGGGGTGCATAACCTGGAGTTCCCTGGTGTCGGATGAAGAAAAGCGTGCGTGCGCCATCGGCTGACGCTTTGGCATTCCCCAGGTCTACCAGTATCGCGGTACCATTGGACGTGATGCGGATGTTATCAGGCTTGATATCACGGTGGATAATGGGTGGATGCTGGTTATGTAAAAATGTGACAGCCTCGCAAATCGAGATGAGCCAGTTCAAAATGCGCTCAAGCGGCACGATCTCGTTGCGCTGGCGTACCACGCGAAGGCAATCGGTGAGATCGCTTCCCTCAATATAGCCCAGCACGACATAATACCGACCGCGTTCATCAAAGGCAGCCTGGAACGCGGGTAAGCTTGGATGACGCAATTGACTGAGGACGCGCGCCTCATGTTCCAGCTGCGCTTTACCGCTGGCCCCGGTCACGAGATATTCTTTCAGCGCGTATTGTTGATTGGTTTGCAAGTCTACCGCTAAATATACATGTCCAAAGCCGCCACTGCCTAGAACACGCTCGACGCGATAGCGCCCGTACAGTATGGTTCCCGACGGAAGTGTTTCCATCACCATAGAGGTGTCTCCTTCATCGTCCTTCTGCACAAAGTATCGGCTATTGGGCCATGTAAAACAATGAACCAGATCACAATGTAGCCTGCGCAGTT
>VBHV01000680.1:2287-3987 GCA_005881995.1 Chloroflexota bacterium
TTGCCCGGCACCGGCTCGTAGAGATTCACCTGTCTGCCGGGTGCGCCTGCATTTGCGTTGGTGAGAGGCGCGCCTGGGAGAGAAAGGCCCAGTTGTTCTGCTTCACTACCCGTAAATACATGTATGTTTCGGCTTGCTGTACACCTAGCACCTTGTAAAGCTTATCCGTCAGAAAGCTCAGCAGGTGGTCATTATCCTGGCATACCACCTCGGCTAATAGATCGAAACTCCCTGCGCAGATGATGAGATAAATCACCTCATCAAAGGCGGAAATTTCTTTGGCGACTTCCAGCAGCCGCTCGCCCGAAACCCGAATCCCGATCATGCTCGCCAGCGAGAACCCCATTTTGAGTGGATTGGTGATGGCAACAATCTGCATGACCTGTGTATTGATCAGATTGTTTACGCGTTGTCGCACACTTGCTTCAGAAATGCCCAGTTCCGCCGCCAGTTTGGTAAAGGGGCGGCGTCCATCCAGTTGCAGTGCCTCGATGATACGCTGATCGATCTCATCTATCGAGCTTTTATTCGCATTGTTCTGTTCCATGATGGCATATACTACCATCTTGTGGCCCCGCATGCAATAATTTGGAGACCTTTTTGCCCATGTCATAGAATATGCTTACAAAATACGGCGCATTCCCTGGTCTCACAGGCAGAGTTATCTCCATCTCCCCAGAAAGGATACCTGCGATGTCTGCACACCGTACCGGCCTCGTCTACGATGAGCGCTACCTGAGCCATGATACTGGTACGCAAACAACTGTACGCATGCGCGATGGCTCGTTTTCAATAGCGCCAGAATCACATCCCTCGTCGGTCTCGATTACCCTGCGCATCAAACAATTCCTGGATGGCGCTGGCCTCACTGCGCAGATGCAGCCTATACCCACCCGCGCAGCCACTGAAGACGAACTGGCTGTGTACCACACACGCGAATACATCGAGGGAGTGCGTGCGCATGTACATGGTGGGCCAATGAAAGGCCCGTGGGGAGAGATCGAGATCGATACGCCTCTCAGTTCCGGCTCTTTTGAAGCCGCCATATACGCGGCGGGGGGAGCGATGAATGGGGCGCGAGCCGTGATGGATGGCGAGGTGCGCAACGCCTACGCGCTCCTTCGCCCGCCTGGACATCATGCTATGAGCAACCGCGCCATGGGGTTCTGTATCTTCAACAACGCCGCCATCTCCGCTCGCTACGCGCGCAAGACCTATGGCCTCGAACGTGTGATGATCGTTGACTGGGATGTCCATCATGGCAACGGCACGCAGGATGCTTTTTATGCTGATCCAGGTATACTCTTCATCTCGCTGCATCAACACAACTGGTATCCCAAACTGGCAGGCGAACTGGAACAGGTGGGCACCGGTGCGGGCGCTGGCTACACCGTCAACATTCCTCTTCCTGCCGGCACAGGCGATAGGGGCTATATCGCGGCCTTCGAGCAACTGGTAATCCCCATTGTTTTGCGCTATCGCCCGCAACTCATTCTCATCTCCGCCGGCCAGGATGCCAACTGGCTCGATCCACTGGCCCAGATGATGGTCACGATGGCCGGTTTTCGCAAAATGTCCGAGTTGATGATCGCCCTGGCGCAAGAAGTCTGCGAAGGTCGCTTGCTGATGCTGCAAGAAGGGGGCTACAGCGCAGCATACGTCCCGTACTGCACCGCCGCAGCCGTCGAGCCTCTTCTCGG
>VBHV01000555.1 GCA_005881995.1 Chloroflexota bacterium
TGCGCAAACCCGAACATACGGCCCTGCGCGAAAAGATGCATTTGTTCTGGCAGAATATGATGGCGCACTAACGGGGCTAAATTTCATGCAAACAAAATCACCCATATACGAGGATTTTGTAGTAGAAACGTCAACTGCTCTGGCAGAAGAACGTTAAGATATATATGAGCATCTCTTCTCATCAGAAGAAGGCGCTTATCAACTACATAGGAGGCGTTAGATTGGCTATACGTGTATCGTTAATGGTACTGCGCATCGCAGTGCTATTCAATCTCATTACAGGTATTATTTTCTGGACGGGTAATGCAGACCCTCTACAAATTGTACACATCGTGGTCGGTATTATTGCCGTTCTCGCGCTGTGGACACTTGGTATCATACAGGGTCTCAGAGGTAGCAACTACGGCCTTACCGCTGCAGCTATCGTCGTGGGTTTGCTGCTGGCACTCGTCGGTCTATTTCAGACAGGCTGGCTCACCGGCTCTAATCACTGGATCATTCAAGACATAGACCTATTGCTCGGCATTGCGGCGATAGGCCTTGGCGAGATGATTGGTGGACGCTCTCGCCGCATAACGGCAAAAGTACCATCGTAGGCGAAGTATTGTACGGGCGATCTTTGCGATCGCCCTGGTGATAACTCGAGGCTATTGCCGAATGCCAGCTTATATGGTTTAATAATGGAAACATCTCACTATATACAGGACTAATAGAGTGAGATAGAAGACCACCATAAAGGGGACTTTAGAGCGTGAGCAACGAGGAGAGGCGAGGCCGTATTGCTGTCTATCCCGGCAGCTTTGATCCACTGACGAATGGGCATCTTGATATTGCGCGAAGGGCGGCACGCCTGTTCGACACCCTGATTATCTCCGTCTACGCCTTTCCAGAAAAAAAACTATTATTCTCGGTGGAAGAGCGTATGCAACTGTGGCAGGAAGTGATTACGGCGGAACATTTGCCCAATGTGCACGTTGATATGTTTAAGGAGATGCTGACGGTTGACTACGTGCGCTCGGTCGGTGGCCAGGCCATCATCAAAGGACTGCGTTCACCTAACGACTTTGAGGCGGAGTTCCGGCAGGGATTGATGAACCGTAAGCTCGCACCAGAGATCGAGACCGTCTGCCTGCTCACCAATTTACAACAATTATTTGTCAGTTCTTCCTTGATCAAGGAAGTTGCGCGCCTGGGAGGCGATGTCCAGGACATGCTTCCCGGCCCGGTCATGAGTGCACTGCGAAAAAAGTTCGGCTTGTAATGCGTCGAAAACCATCTACTAAGAACGGAGTAAAGGCGTGGACATATTATATCTTGTGGATCGCCTGGAGAATCTGATCGCTAGTAGCCGGAGGATGCCGTTGTTCAACCAGATCATGGTCAAAGAGGCGGACATCCTGAACATTATTGACCAGATGCGTACAGCCATTCCCGAGGAAATCAAGCAGGCCAGGCGTATCAATCAGGAGAAAGAGCGCATCCTGGCCCAGGCGCAGGCCGATGCCAGCAGCTTGCTCTCACGCGCCCGCGAAGAGTCTGAACGAGTCATGAACCGCGAAGGGCTGCTGCGCGCAGCCGAAGAACGTTCTAAAGATATGATGCGCCAGGCAGAAGAACAGGCTGAGCAGCTGAAAATCGAGGCCGACGCCTACGTCGCGGAAACATTACGTGCCCTGCGCGAACACCTATCCAACCTTGAGATGGAAGTTGGGCGTTCTATTCTGAGCATCGAGAAAGGGCTGTCTAGCCTCGGCTTGCCGGAGTATGAAGAAGAGGGTGATGGGGTCGGAGAGGAAGAAGAAGCCTATGAAGATGAAGACATGGATAATATGGAAGACTTCCAGGAAATACAGCCTCCCCCACGCTCTATGCCGAGACGCGCTTCGCTAGCCGTCGATACGAGGGGAGGACCGATGTACTCCCAGGATGCGCCCCCCCGTTCGTAGTAGGGCTTGACACTTATAGACTGGTCTTCTATAATGAGCAAGCGCCAGAGGACAGAATATTGCTATGGTTGCGCCACAGCCATATTATTTCTATGTGGGATTTGTTTTGTTTTAAGACGATGAGGGATTGAAAAGGAATGGAAAGCATGATTTTTAATGTGGCGCAGCTGATGAAGGCTCCTGTTGGAACCTCATTAGTGAACGATTTTCACGAAGACGATATTCAGCTTGATGACGATATTCACGTGGTCGGCCCACTCGATGGACATGTGCGCATGCGCCGGACAAACCAGGGATTACTGGTTGATGGATGGGTAGATCTCACGTTGGAGCTACAGTGCAATCGCTGCTTGAAGGAATTCGAGCAACCAATGCACGTGACATTTGAAGAACAGTTTTATCCAACCGTCGATGTGGTGACTGGTTTGCCGCTGGCTGCTTTCGATCAGGAAGAGATCTTCCCAATCGATGCTCATCACGAGGTCGATCTTACCGAAGCGATACGCCAAAATGTGCTAACCGCGCTGCCAATGGTCACGCTTTGCCGGGAAGATTGCCTGGGGCTATGCCCGCAGTGTGGACATGATCTCAATCTTGGCCCTTGCGACTGCAAACCAGAAATCGATGCACGCCTGAGCGTACTCGAAAAACTACTGCAAAACGGTTCACAATCATAAAGGACTTCATGTCCATAGAGGAGGAGTAATTATTATGGGAGCGCTACCAAAACAACGAACTTCCCATGCCCGCCAGGGTGAAAGGCGGTCGCATCATCATCTTACGTTACCACAGTTAGTCGCATGTCCACAGTGCCGCAAGCCTCGTCTCGCGCACCATGCCTGCCCCAACTGTGGCACCTATCGCGGACGCCAGGTCTTCTTGCCGAGAGAAAAGAAGAAATAATGAAGAGGGAGGCGGGTATTACAAACCTGCCTCCTTTTCAACAGAGTGAAAAGCATGACGACACAAGTCGCCTTTCTCTTTCCTGGTCAAGGCAGCCAGGCGGTCGGTATGGGGGCTGATGTTTTTGCGGCGTCGAAAGCAGCGCAACAGGTATTTGAAGCGGCAGATGATGCCCTGGGCTTCTCCCTGAGCGACCTCTGTTTTCGCGGTCCCGAAGATACACTGCGTGAGACTGTCAACGCCCAGCCTGCCATTGTCACTGTAAGCCTTGCGCTGCTAGCAGCGCTGCAAGAAGCCCTCTCTCGAGAAAATGCCTCTTCAGAGCACCCGTCTTCCTGGTCTACCCCCCTCGTTCCCAGTTTTACCGCGGGCCATAGTGTTGGCGAATACGCGGCGCTGGTCGCATCGAATGCGCTGGATTTAGGGGACGCCGTTAAGCTGGTGCGCGAACGTGGTCGCTTGATGCATCACGAGGGAACCGTCTGTCCGGGCGGCATGGCTGCCATTATCGGTATGGACGAGGAGCCATTGCAGGAAGTGTGTCGCGAGGCAACCGCGCAACTCACCGCCAATCGTGCTGCCGCTGCACATCCGGGCCAGGGGCATGTCACCATAGCCAACTTCAACGCGCCGGGACAGATTGTTATCTCTGGCGAACAGGCAGCATTGACAGCAGCGATGGAACTGGCCAGAGCGCGAGGCGCTAAGCGGGTGATCCCGCTGGCGGTCAGTGGCGCCTTCCATTCGCCGGTTATGCAGCCTGCAGCCGTAGGCCTGGCGCAGGCTATCTCAAATGCTAAAGTCCACGATGCAAACATTCCGGTGATAGGAAATATTTCTGCCGCGCCGCTGACGAGCGCAGAAGAAATACGTGAGGAACTGGCGCAGCAAATTGCCGCCTCGGTGCAGTGGATTCGTACCATCGAATACCTTGCAAACGCGGGCGTGACCGTCTTCATCGAGATTGGCCCTGGACAGGCATTGACTGGCATGGTAAAACGTATCGCAAAGGGTGTAACTACCTTGAACATCAGCAGCCTGGCCGAAATCGAAAAATCCGTGAGTACTATGCGTGAAATGAAACTCGTGCATGAGGTATAATCGTAGGGAAGCCCCTTACGATTCGGGAATACCCGCCGATGTGCTGGTGTTTACTTGACAAGTACTTTGAAAAGTGCCTATCTTGCTGTATAACAGCAATTACAGTCGGATGGAAAAGGAACTCATGGTCACTGAATCGTTAGGAGTAGTACGAGTAGCTCGCCAGGTATTGCTGACCATCATTGTCAATGTAACGTCAGGTATACCAGGCGTCATACGTATGGCTCGAGGAAATGACCAGTGGTCGCGCTTTCTTGGGCGTGAAATACCCAGAGAGGGCGTAGCCCTGACCATCAAAGACAATACCGTCTCTGTAGATCTGTATATTGTTGTAGCATCAGGCGTACAAATTGTCGAGGTTGGATCGGCCATTCAGGAAGAAGTGGCTTCAGCCATTGAAGAAATGGTCGGGATGCGCGTTCACGAAGTGAATGTCTACATCCAGGATGTCGCTTAATCGTTCGCCTTAATATCCATTACTGCAACGAGACGATTACCTCTCCCCCGGAGAGGTTGGTCTCAAATCAGTAATGATGGAAGGTAGTATTGAGGATAGCATGCCAATTGGGATACGACGACAGGCGCGCATGATCGCCTTGCAAACACTCTATGAATACGATACGGCTCAACACCCGCCCGAGGAAGTCCTTCAGCGGCATGTCGAAGATCGCCATCTCCAGCCGAAAGTGTTCGAGTATGCGCACGAACTGGTCATGGGTGTCTGCGACCATCTTGCCGAAATCGATGCCCATATTCAAAGTGCGGCTCGCGAATGGCCATTGAACCAGATGGCACGCATTGATAAAAATATTCTCAGGCTTGCAATTTACGAAATTCTGTTTAATAATACGGTACCAGCGAAGGCTGCCATCAACGAAGCTGTGGAGCTTGCCAAGCAATTTGGCAGCAACACATCTAGCCGCTTCATCAATGGCGTCCTCGGTACAATATTTAATCGGGCGCAGCAAGCGCCTATCCCTATAGCTGAAAGCGAGGTGAAGTAGTGCCTACAGTTTCTGAACGACTCAAAAAGATTATAGTTGACCAGCTTGGCGTTGATGAAAGCGAGGTCGTTCCCAGCGCATCGTTCGTTGAGGACCTCAACGCCGATTCGCTCGATCTGGTTGAGCTTATCATGTCCCTGGAAGAGGAATTTAAGCTACAGATTTCAGATGAGGATGCCGAAAAGATCACTACAGTGCAGGAGGCCGAAGATTATATAGAAGAGCACCTGCGCTAATCAACGGCTCTCGATACGAGCAAGAAGGGTTTTTGTGGAAAGCATCTCTGCTGCCCAGGCAGTAGAAGTACTCATTCAAGAATACGGCAAACTCGTTTTTCATACGATTTATGGCCTGACAGGCGATTGGGAAGAAAGCCAGGACTTGACACAGGACACCTTCCACCAGGCTTTGAAATCGATTGATGCTGCTCGCGCAAAAAGTGGCACGCAATTTCATGCCAAAGCCTGGCTCCTGCAAATCGCACTAAATACCGTGCGTATGCAGCGTAGACGCGGAAATCTGTTCCGCTTTATTCCTTTTTCGCGTATGGAAAAGGAGCAAACATACGGGGAGCGCGCAGGCTATCGCGCTCCCACCGATATCGTGGATGAGCAGGCGGCAAGCGTTCAACCAGCAGGCTACGGAGCGAGCGAGCAGATCGACCTGGAAAGCTCGGTCGCGGAACGCGATGCTATACAGCGTACTATGCGGCGGCTCAGTCCGCCGCTGCGCGAATGCCTGCTCCTCTCAGTAGTTGGACAATTTTCAACGGCTGAAATCGCTGTCATGCTCGATATCGAAGAGGCCGCTGTTCGCCAACGCCTGGCACGCGCACGCAAACAGTTTTCACAAATGTACGCGCAGATCGGCGGCGAAGAGATTATTGATCAATCCTCTCTCATTTCTGATACCAACATGTCACAAAAACACCCCCCCATGCATCATAGTTCTATAGAACGAGTTGAGAGTCGAACGTCAGCTCCACTCTCTGGACTCGCTTAATAGATGCGGTACGTTGGCAAACTGGCTATCAAAAGATTCGCCACATCGCATCTCTACTCGGAGGAACTATGTATAACGACTCAATCGACACTTTGCTGCTCCGTCACTACGGTAGAAGTGCTCCTGCGCCGGTTGACCTGGAAGCGCATCTCCTGGC
>VBHV01000556.1 GCA_005881995.1 Chloroflexota bacterium
GAAATGATCCCAGGCACTGGTCTGCCAGTCGTCGACCGTCCTCTCTGAAGAGATCCAGGGCGGAAGATTCACCAGCAAGTGATTGGCGAGCGCATTGACGAATGGTTCGTACATGCGCCGTATTTCAGCCAGGCGCACTTCCGCCTCCTCTTCATGCTCCAACTGGAGCCCTACCTCGGCGAGGGCGCCTTGCATCCGTGTATAGTCAGCAGTGGAGAGGCGAGTCAGCTTGGGAGTTACCGGGGGCGTCCCATAGATTTGGGCAAGATCAACGGCCGCATGCCGGGCGATGGCGAAGGTAAAGCGAGCGCTGGGCGCTGCCAACCCGTCGAAGCCCACCAGCAGTAAGGCGCAGGTATCCAGCACGGTGGTGAGCGCCGCCAGCCAGGACTGGCGTTCATGCTGAGAGCGGTAATAGGTCAGGACTGGGTAGGAGAGATGGCTTTCTAGCAGCGTCGCGCACCATTGCTCCCATTCCCGCAGAAACTGGAGCAGTTCCTCCAGGCGCTGGGTTCGGTAGTGCCTGCGCAGCATCTCGGTGGCACTCGGTGGTGAGCCGGCACGCGCGTCCAGCAGCGAGATATTGCTCTCTCGGCGCGAAAACGCCTGGTAGATGATGGGGACATACCCAATGATCAAGGCCAGAAACCCGAAGCCCATGCCGGCCTCTGCCACCGCAAGGAAGCGCCCCACACCTGCCAGCGGCGTGACATCGCCCAGCCCTAGGGTGATAAACGTCGTCCCGCTCATGTAGAGGTACGTCCCGAGCGTCATCTCCTTCTCCGGCGCGTTCATCGGGAGGCTCATTCCCCATTGGAGCAAGCCAAAGGCGCATATGAGGGCTGCCGCCCAGACCACAAGCATGAGGATCAGCGAAAGCGGGCCGTAGTAGCTCAGATAGACCTCGCGCCTGTTCCCTGCACGCATTTTGCGTGCAAGAGACGACCACAATACCCACGTCGATACGTAGAACAGACGCGAGAGTCGGAAGCGCCGCGAAACGCGGCGTGGTAGAACGATGGACTCGAAACTGTCCTGCAGGATGATGAGAATGAGGAACAGGCCGATGATGATGGCAAGTATACGCATAGAAGTTCCCTTCTGATGATCCTCCCTGGTGGAGAGATTGATGTATCGTTATTTTTCAGTTTTTAGATTATATCACCACCCGGTGTTCGTACCCGGCCTGAGAGACACCTGGCTTCGTCAAGCGCCACTTTGTAACAAGAGGGATGACCATCACATGGTGCTTGTGATTTGCTATTTTCAGTGTACAATGTAAAAAAACATGAACAGGGAGGTGTTCCTATGCCAGGACAACTATCGAGTCCTATTCGTTCACTAGGGGTACTGACCGGCGGTGGAGACGTACCGGGGCTGAATGCCGCGATTAAAGCGCTGGTATATCGCGCAGAATCCATGGATATCCGCGTCACCGGCCTGCGGGCGGGGTGGCAAGGTATCACATTTCTTGACCGGGCCCGTGGTCGCGATGGCCTCATCTTTCGCCGGGACGAACCCGGCACCTGGCAGGGCAGCTATCTCGTGCCCTTGAACCGGTTAAACACTCGTACCATCGATCGCCAGGGTGGCACGATTCTGCAATCCACGCGTACCAACCCGGCTCGTATTCGGGTAGGCGATCTGCCGTCGCATCTGACGGCCTACGGTGCTGGACACGGGCCAGATGACCGGGTTGACCTTACCGGAGAGGTGCTGGCCAACCTGGAATTTCTTGAATTGGATGGGTTAGTCGTGATCGGTGGAGACGATACCTTGAGTTACGGGGCAGTGCTTTCAGCGAAAGGGGTGCCCGTCTGGGGCATTCCCAAGACCATGGATAACGATGTACCAGGCACCGACTTCTGTATCGGCTTCCAAACCGCCATCAGCCGGGCGGCGGAGTTTATCACGCGCATCCGCTCCACCGCCGGATCGCACAGTGAGACCGTGCTTTTCCGCATGTTTGGCCGGGACGCGGGCTTCACGGCGCTCGAAACGGCCACCGTTACCTGGGCTGACCGTGTGCTGATCCCCGAGGTGCCTGCCGATATCGACGCGCTCGCCAGGTTGATACCTAAGGATCGGCGGAACCCTTTCAACTATTCGATAGTGTTGCTCTCCGAGGGAGCTAACCTGGGTGTGCCTGTACCTGAAATCGGCCCACCTGATGCCTACTACCCGTCTGCCGGGTGTGCGTTTTCTGCCGATTGACCTGACCTATTTCCTGCGCAGCGGTGAACCGGACGCGTATGATAAGCATATGGCTATCTACTACGCCAACTTGATCATGAGCCAGGTCGAGAATGGTACGTACGGGGTCATGGCAGCCCATCGTAACGGCGCTTTTATTGCTACCGATATACCAGGTAAGAACTTGCCTGCCCGGCGCGTGGATCCCGCGGACTATCACACCACCCGCTACCGTCCTCGCTTCGAACATATTAGCGGGACTTATCGACCTCAGGAGTAGGATTGTCTTTCCCGCTCGAATAGGGTATGCTCTCCTTAAAAGGTTGTTGATCCCTGAGGACTCTTTAGTAACAATAGCTCACGACACCTCAAAAGGATGACCGAGTATGTCCCCGCGCCTCACCGACTGGAGCATTGCGCTGGCCGCCGTTCTCGCTTTCACGCTCGGCGTTATCAGCCTGCTGAGTGGCCTCCCACAGGAGTGGTTCATCTTCGCCCTGCACGGTATAGCTGGCTTATGGTTGCTGCTGCTCTTGTGGGGCAAGCTGCGCCGCGTCTGGTCCCGGCTAATCCATCCCCGGCGCTGGGATCGCCGCACCGTCTTTGGCGTTCTGGCGCTGCTGTTTGTTACGTTGGCGCTTGGCTCGGGCATCTGGTGGGCCGGAGGAGGTGAGTGGGACTTCGCCGGGTTGAATCTGTTGAACTGGCATATCGCCCTGGGCTTCGTACTCACGGCGGCTATTGTGATTCACATGTTCGCACGCGCCAAACGGCTGCGTAAACGCGACATTGCCGGAAGGCGAAAAGTGTTGCATTTCAGCGCATTGCTGCTTGGCGGCGCAGCAATCTGGCCAGGGCAGCAGTTCGCCCAACGTGTCCTGAAGCTGCCCGGTGCCAGTAGACGCTTCACCGGCTCACGCGAAAGCGGCAGCTACACCGGAAACACCTTCCCCACCTCAAGCTGGGTCGCCGATGCGCCGCATCCAATTGTCGCGCAGACGTGGCGGCTTTCAGTTGGGGGCGCTATTAGCGCGTCTCGAGGTTTCTCCTACGACGAGCTTGTGGCGACGAGCGATGAGTTGGAGGCAACGCTGGACTGCACTGGTGGTTTCTACAGCACCCAACGCTGGCGGGGCATCCGTATCGGTCGCCTGCTGGATCAAGTCGCCATCCACACGGATGCGCGCTATGTCAGTTTCATCTCAGTGACGAGCTACCGTTGGAGCCTGCCACTGGAGGAAGCGCGTACAGCACTGCTAGCTACACACATTGATGGAGAGCCGCTTTCTCACGAACACGGCTTTCCCCTCCGCCTAGTCGCCCCAGGCCGTCGCGGCTTTGAATGGGTCAAATGGATCACCCGCATCGAAGTGCTATCCACACTCGACCCCGGCCAACTGCTCAGTATCTTCACCAGCAGCTTCACCGACGCGGGACGCGGACAATAAGCTGTCACACAGCTCCTGTGCGTATATTGTACGGGCGACCCTCGCGGTCGCCCTGGAAGCGGTGTGGAGTACCCTGGAAACTACCGGTATTACACACATTCCCTCAGTGTCGCGTTGCCATTGATGCTGCGTAACTTCATCAGTGCCACAACCTCAAGCTGGCGCACACGCTCGCGGGAGATGCCAAGCTCTTTGCCGACTTCCAACAGCGTGCGGCTGCGTCCATCCCCGATGCCATAGCGCAGCGTGATAACCGAGCGCTCACGAGGAGTAAGCAGGGCCAATGCCCGGTGCAGTTCTTCACCGAGCAGGTGCTGCGAGGCGGTTTCGGCGGGTGCAGGGGCCGCGCTGTCTTCCAGCGTATCGGCTAGCGAGTAACGGGCTTCGTCATCGACAGGCGCATCCAGCGAAACTGGTTGTTCGATAATCCCCAGCAGGTCGATGACCTCGGCGAGATCGATGTTGCAAGCATCAGCGATCTGCTCTGGCAGGGGATCAAGCCCATTTTCCTGTGATAATTGTGCCGCGACACGCCGCACTTTGCGCAGGCGGGTTGCGACATGTTCAGGAAGATGGATCAAACGTGACTGCTCGCCTGCCGCGCGACTCACGGCCTGGCGAATCCACCACGTGGCATACGTGCCAAAATGACAGCCTCGCTGGTAATCAAACTTCTCGGCGGCACGCATCAGCCCGAGGTTGCCTTCCTGGATGAGATCAATCAATGGAACGCCGGTACTGGTGTAGCGGCGCGCGATCGCAATCACCAGGCGCAGGTTTGATTCAATCAAGGTGCGGCGCGCAAATTCATCACCCGCCGCTGCTCGTTGTGCCAGGTCAACTTCTTCATCATGGGTTAACAGGCCGAGACCGCGAATGTCACGCAGGTAGCTCTGAAAAGCATCTTCAGAGCCCGTAGCCTGGCGGGCGGCTGTTCCACGGCTTCGTCGCGTGCGTACAGGAATACCCTCGATGACATCGCTCACGCTCCGCTCTTCAACACTGTCAGGCTCGTCGAGAAAGGTATCGGCATCGTCCAGTGATGGTTCCAATTCGATGAGTGGTTCGGTGTCGCGCCGGGCGGTCTTTTTGCCAAAAAATGGATCGATTCTACTTGTGGAGGGAAGCGCCGCGGTCTGTGCATCCAACAGTGCGCTATAGACCTCCCTCATGGGATCTACGATGGCCATTATTCCACGCTCCTTTCGGGAAACTCCCCGACAAAATCAGCTGCCGGACTCCTCCGTTTGGCTCCGTGGTCAGCACTCATAGCCTGGAGGTGTATGTGTGCTGAACGTTTGCATGCTAGTTCTATAGTATCTAGTTCTATTGTATAGAGTAGTCTTACCTCCCACATCAGGTAATTACCTTAGATCGAATCAGGTTCTAACTGTATCTTCGCGTCGTTCACGTTCATTAAGTAATACGACGTATCAGATGGTATAGTTGTCAAAGATCGAAACCAAACTCCTGAAACTGTATCGCGGGTGCATTACGTCTGCGAGAGTGATTGCGAATTGCTTCTACAGATAATACGTTCAGGCTGCGATAAACGTTACGTTGTTCAGCCATATGTATCACTGCTGATCGGGATTTTGATCATCGAATGGGTCGTGAACACCATGACCGCGATCATAAAAGAGCTGTAAAGGATCGCCAAGGTGATGCTCATAGTCGGGCCGTTTTTCCCACTCCTTCTGTTTCGCTTCGTCTAGCGTCATCTGTAGTTGTATCTTGCCGTTTTCGACAGAGGCGATGGCGCTATAGGGGATATAGCGGTCTGTGGGAAAAATAAGTCCTTTGTGTACCAGAAAAGAGTCCTCGTAGACTTCTGCTACGTGACCTAATTCCTGGTTATCAGAAGTATAGACGTGCATTTTGGGCTGTATATCTTTTGCGCTCCAACCGGGCATACGATCCTCCTCCTTTCAATGATTTAGTCACTACTATTACGGCTTGCGGTGACAAAGCGTTTCAGTACCAATATAGAAACGCTTCAATTGTACTAACTCATATACTGTGAATAGGTAATCTTCTACCAGTATCCCGCTGTGAGTTATCCACTAACCGGGTGGGGTTTTGATGTGATTTGGAGGTGAAAGGTGGAGAACGTATTCATACACCCTACTGCTGAAGTCGCCGAGGATGCTTGCATTGGCGCGGGGACTCGTATCTGGAACCAATCGCAGGTGCGCAGCGGAGCGCAAATAGGGACAGCTTGCAGCATCGGAAAGAATGTCTACATCGATTATAGCGTAGTAATCGGACATGATGTTAAAATTCAAAATAATGTCTCGGTCTTTCATGGCGTCACCCTCGAAGACGGCGTCTTTATCGGTCCACACGTATGCTTCACGAACGACGTGCTTCCGCGCGCCATTACTCCCCTGGGTCAGGTGAAGGGGCAGGATGATTGGGTCGTGGGTACTATCCTTATTCGCTATGGCGCCTCGATTGGGGCCGGTTCCATCATTTTACCCAACGTCACCATCGGGCGCTTCGCCATGATCGGCGCCGGTTCAGTGGTAACTCGTTCCGTACCCGATTACGCGCTCGTCTATGGCAACCCGGCGCGGCGGTATGGCTATGTCTGCCACTGTGGACAGCGCCTTGCGAAAGTTGAGCAGTTTTCCGACTCGCTGGTGGGGTATTGCGCGGCTTGTGAGCAGCAGATCACGCTGGTGGCAGAGGCCGCCCCGGTCGCCTACGAATTGTAACGAATGCCGGCGAGTTTTCTGGCTGCCTCAATCTCTACCGGCGCAAGCTAGAAACGTCCCGGTCTTTAATTGAGGGATGTTTTTCATGATTCCTATCGCATGTCCGCTTATAGGAGCAGAAGAAGAAACTGCCGTTCTCGAGGTATTACGATCCGGCCAATTGGCGCAGGGTGAGCGTGTGGCCGAATTTGAACGCCGTTTTGCCGAACTCTGCCAGGTGCAGCAGGCCGTTGCCGTCTCATCGGGAACTGCCGCGCTCCATCTTGCCTTGATTGCGCATGAGATCGGCTATGGTGACGAAGTCATTACGACCCCGTTCAGTTTTGCCGCTACCGCGAATGTCATCCTGCTCGTCGGCGCAACCCCCGTGTTCGTCGATATTGACCCTGAAACATTTAATATCGATCCTACATGCATCGAGTCCGCCATCACGCCTCGCACGAAGGCCATTATTCCGGTGCATCTGTATGGAAACCCTTGTGATATGGAGCGACTGGAAACCATCGCCACCGCTCATCATCTCGCGTTGATCGAAGATGCATGCCAGGCCCATGGTGCCGGCATCCACGGAAAGCCGGTTGGAAGCTTTGGCACGGGCTGCTTCTCTTTTTATCCGACCAAAAACATGACGACTGGCGAGGGTGGTATGGTCACCACCGCTAATCCCATCATCGCCGAGCGTGTGCGACTCCTGCGTAGTCATGGGCAGAAAGAACGCTATCGCCATATCGCGCTCGGTTTCAACCAGCGTATGACAGACCTGCAGGCAGCCATTGGCCTGGTCCAGTTGAACAAATTGGAGCAGTTCACAGAGAAGCGCATTGCCAATGCCGCCTACCTGACCGAGCATCTTGGCTCGTCCGTACAAACGCCTATCACCCAGGCAGGTTATCGTCACGTGTTTCACCTGTACACCATTCGCGTGCCCGCCGGACATGATCGTGACGCCTGGGTTGCGCACTTGAAAGAACGTGGCATTGGAACGAGCATTCATTATCCCTGTACTATCCACCAGCAGCCGTTCTACCAGGAATCCTCCGAATTCTTTCGTATAGTCAATGTATCGCCGGAGGAAGATGTGGTTGCTACACTGAGCAAGGCGCCTACAGGTCCCCTGGGGTCGGGCAACTCCACTACCTTGACGGCAGCCAGACCTGCTGAAGCCATAGTCGAGCAACTTCCAGAAGCTGAGAGGGCCGCGCGGCGGGTACTGTCATTGCCGGTACACCCGGCGTTAAGCGCGGAAGACCTGTCAACGATTGTCAAGGAGGTACTCGCTTTATGCCAGTAAAGGTCGCGGTGGTTGGCACGGGTTCGATGGGCATGAATCACCTGCGTGTGCTGCGAGACTTTCCTGAAGAACAGGTACAACTGGTAGGTATTGCAGAGGCGCACGAACCGACTTTGAAGCGGGCCATCAGTCGCTTTCACGTAGAGGGCTTCAGCGACTACCGCCAGTTAGTCGAAGCAACCCATCCAGATCTGGTCTCGGTCGTGGTGCCCACCTATTTACATTTTGAAGTAGCATCGTACGTGCTAGATCGCGCTATCTCCGTCCTGGTCGAAAAACCCATGACCAGCACGGTGGACGAAGGCCAGGCGCTCATTCAACTCGCGCGCAGGCGCGGTGCGAAAATCGCTGTTGGTCACATTGAGCGTTTTAACCCTGCGGTGGTAGAGGTCAAACGACGTCTCGTTGCTGGCGAACTTGGTGAGGTTTTTCACCTGCACGCCCGGCGGCTTGGTCCTTTCCCGCCACGTATCCGCGATGTGGGCGTCACACTCGACCTCGCCACGCACGATCTTGATGTAATGCGCTACCTGGCCGATGCAGAAATTGAACGAGTCTACGCAGAAACCCAGCGCCGCATTCACAATAAATATGAGGACCTGGTATTGGGCATCCTGCGTTTCTGTAATGGCGCAATTGGTATGCTCGATGTGAACTGGCTAACCCCTACAAAGGTGCGTGAGCTGAGCGTAACAGGCGATAGGGGTATGTATCTCATCAACTATCTGACCCAGGACCTCTATTTTTATGAGAACGACTACACTCCCACCAACTGGGACACGCTGCGCGCACTGACGGGCGTCAGCGAGGGAACTATGACCCGTCTCAA
>VBHV01000681.1 GCA_005881995.1 Chloroflexota bacterium
TCTTCTTCCCTGACGAATGCTTTCACTGATTACGAGTGCTGGGAAGGAAGTACAGCTCACACAACATCTCATAGCGTGCTAGATGAGGAACCCATCTATGTCTGACCTGCCGACCGGAACCCTGACGTTGCTCTTCACCGATATAGAAGGCTCAACACGCCTCTTACAGCAGTTGGGTGAGCACTATGCCAGCTTGCTCGCCGACTGTCGGCAACTCCTCCGCACGGCGTTCCTCCAATGGAATGGTCATGAGGTTGACACGCAGGGAGATGCCTTCTTCGTCGTCTTTGCCCGTGCTACCGATGCTGTCTCATCCGCCGTGGCCATTCAACATGCTCTGGCTAGCAAGCACTGGCCTCAAGATGTGACGGTGTGGGTGCGCTTCGGCCTGCATACAGGCGAGCCGACCTTGGTTTCCGAAGGCTATATTGGAATAGATGTGCATCATGCCGCTCGTATCATGAGCGCTGGACATGGTGGGCAGATCCTCCTCTCACAAACGACACGTGATCTGGTGGAACATTACCTGGCAGAGCACACGTACCTGCAGGATTTGGGGGAATATCGTCTCAAGGACTTACAACGGCCCAGCCACCTCTTTCAACTCAACATCTCTGATTTCCCTGTTGATTTCCCGCCTCTCAAGACGCTTGACACGCATCCCAACAATCTGCCGATCCAACCTACTGCCTTGATAGGGCGCGAGAAGGAAATCACAAGAGTCTGTGAGTTGTTGCGCCGCCCAGAAGTGCGCTTGCTGACCTTGACGGGTCCAGGTGGAGTGGGGAAAACACGCCTGGGCTTGCAAGTGGCAGCTGAGCTGAGTGACGAGTTCGCGCATGGCGTGTTTTTGGTGTCTCTCGCTCCTATAAACGATGCCGAACAGGTCGTCCCAGCCATTGCTCAGACGTTGGGAATCGGGGAAGCCACTGATCAACCACTGCTTCCATTACTAAAAACCGTCCTTGAAAAGAAGCAGATGCTGCTGCTGCTGGACAACTTTGAGCACGTGGCCGATGCTGCGGTGAATGTTGCCGAGTTGTTGAGTTTCTGTTCAGGGCTCAAGTTGCTGGTGACAAGTCGAGTGGGGCTGCATGTGCGAGCTGAGCAAGAGTTTGCCGTTCCACCCCTGGCCTTGCCCACGCTCAAACGCCTACCCGATCCTCTGGCTCTCTCGCGGTACGAGGCAGTGGCCCTCTTCATCTCACGGGCACAGGCTGTCAAGCCGGATTTCGAGGTGACCAAAGCGAATGCTGCTGTCGTAGCGGTTATGTGTACGCGGCTGGATGGTTTGCCCCTGGCAATTGAACTGGCGGCAGCACGCGTCAAACATTTTCCACCGCAAACGCTCCTGACTCGTCTTGAGCAAGGGTTGACGGTCCTCTCTGGTGGAGCACGTGATTTGCCTAGCCGGCAACAGACCTTGCGGGACGCAATCGCCTGGAGCTATAACTTGCTTTCAACTGAGGAGCAGGCACTTTTTCGACGACTCGCTGTGTTTGTGGATGGTTGTACATGGGATGCTGCTGAACGAGTGTGCCTAGCAGCAGGTCAATTGCAAGCAGACATTTTAGAGGGCTTGGCATCGTTGGTAGACAAGAGCCTGCTACGGCAAGAGGAACAAGGAGAAGGCACTGTGCGCTTTTGGGTGTTGCAGACGCTGCGTGAGTACGGACTAGAACGTCTGAGCAGTGCGGGCGAGACCGAGAGAACGCGAGAGGCACATGTGACCTACTATCTTGCGCTGGCAGAGGAGGCCGAAATGTATCTGAAAGGAAACGAGCAGGCGCGATGGCTCGCTCACCTGGATCAGGAGCATGAGAACCTGCGGGCGGCCCTCTTCTGGTTACTGGAACAAGCCCGGATGGAAGGAGGGATGGAGGAGGGGAAGCAGCGGGCTGAGCAGTCTTTGCGCTTGTGCGCCGCATTGTACTGGTTTTGGTGTGTCCGTGGGTACTTTCGAGAGGGCCGATCCTTCCTGGAGCAAGCCCTGGAGAGGCGTGAGGATGCGTCTCCACTGGTACAGGCTGCGGCATTGCGTGCAGCAGGAGAAGTCGCTTTTTTTCTAGATGATTACGAGCGAGTAGATGTTCTATGCGGGGAGAGCCTGGCACTCTATCGGAAACTGGCGAACATGGTAGGTGTAGCAAACGTCCTTACCGTACTGGGAAATGCCTCCTGGGCAAGAAGTCAGTATACTGTGGCCCGCTCACAATACGAAGAGGCCGTCACCGTTTTTCAGCAGGTTGGCAATACGTGGGAGCGGGCCAGATGTCTTACCCAGTTAGCCCGTATCTCCACCGTACAGGGTGAATATGAGCGGGCGCGTGGATTGTTCAATGAGAGTCTCAGACTCTACCAGATGTTGGGCGCCCAGGAGCGCATTGGCTGGGTGCAGTATTTATTGGCTCAGGTACTCTTTCTATCACAAGCAAATCTAGAGAAAGCTGGCGTCCTGGCCGAGCAAAGTGTGAAAATCTTGAGAGAAGCAGGCTCCAAGGGGTTCATCGCTTATGCACTGAACCTTCTAGGGCAGATACACCTGCTGCGAGGAAAGCAGACCTTGGCCCGTGAATTGGCTGAGGAGAGTGTGGCAGTTCACAAAGAGTCAGGAGATAGGGCGGGTACAGCAGAGGCTTTGATTGTCCTGGCTCATGTGCTGACGTATCAGCATGAACTGGTAGAAGCACGTCGTCTCTATGAGGAGAGTTTCGCGCTCCTGCAAGAGTTTCACGATAAGGAGTATGTGCCTTCCTGTCTGGAGGGGTTAGGAATAGTAGCTGCGGAGCAGGGAGAGCTAGAATGGGCAGCGCGACTCTGGGGAGCAGCCAGGGCATTAAGGGAGGCTATTGGCACTCCTTTCCCCCCAGTCTATCGTGCCGAGTATGAGCAGGCACTGATTGCCGCTCGTACTCAATTGGGTGAACAGGCTTTTGCGAGTGCAATGGCTGAGGGAAGCACTTTAACAGGGGAGCAGGCAGTTGTTTCTCGTACCACTGCGGGACTGGCACCATTGGTGCCCTTATCTGCCCCAATACCTTCCATACCTTCGTCCGTTGCTACGACTTCTCCACAACCTGCCCTGACAGGCCTCACCAAACGAGAGTTAGAGGTGCTGCGCTTGCTAACCCAAGGATTGAGCCACCCTCAGATTGCAGAACAACTTGTTGTCAGTCTTCCGACGATACATACGCATGTAGCTTCAATCTTTAACAAGCTGGACGTGACTTCACGCAGTGCTGCGACCCGCTATGCTCTTGAACATCATCTTGTCTAACCAGTGATAACCTCATTGGACGGATAATTCACCTGGAAGGCCACCGCTTATTCATTTCGGATTGTGTAGTTACCTTGGTCTGGAAATGCACCCACGCCTCAAGTAAGGAACGATCGATGCTGTCCTATGCTACGGAACACAATTTGCTTCGTCCCGTTGCTACCTTTCTATCCCTGTGCTAGCTACTTGGCACATCTGTTCGAGGATGATGA
>VBHV01000682.1 GCA_005881995.1 Chloroflexota bacterium
GCCGGTTATGGCAACGTCTGCCTATCTGTTCGATGCTGGTACAGGCGATACAGTCTACGCCTACAATCCGTTCATGCACCTGCCCATGTTGAGTACCACCAAACTGATGACAGCATCGCTGGCGATAGAGCAGGCAGGTGATAAGCTCGATCAGAGAATCACGATTACAGGGGGCATGAACCGCGATATCAACCGGCTCAGTGCCGATAGCGCACTCTTCGGCATCAAACAAGGGGAGATCTATACCTTACGTGACCTGCTTTATGGGCTGCTCTTCCTCTCCGGCAATGACGCGGCTATCGCCATCGCCGACGCGCTGGGAGGCAATCTGCAAAGCTTTGTGGCAGAGATGAACCAGAAAGCGCAGCAATTGGGCATGTATGATACCCATTTCATGAATCCCCACGGCTTACTGCAAACAGGACAATATTCCAGCGCTCACGACCTGGCTCTGCTGGGCAAATATAGCATGAGCCTGCCAAAGTTGCACACCATCAGCGGCGGAAACGCCTACCATAGCCCCCAGGGCGGGAACCATTCAGAGCGCTTTCTCATCAACGAAAATCAATTTCTCTGGTGGTATCCGGGTGTAGATGGCGGAAAAACAGGATACGATGGGCAATCCGATTTTATCCAGGTGATGTCCGTTGCGCGCAACCATCATCACTTGATCGGCGTCGTCATGAATACCAATAACTGGTGGACAGACATGCGCGACCTGATGAACTGGGGCTTTGACTCGTTCAACTGGATTTCGCCGCACGATGTGGATATGCAGCACCCCATCCCCTATGACTCCCTGTGGAACTACTTCGCCAAAGATACAAAGGATTACACCGTGCCGACAGCAGATCATGGCCGCTACTATGTCTTTACCGGCTTTAGTATCACCGGGTCGATCATGAAGTACTTCGATGCGCATGGAGGATTAAAGACCTTTGGCTACCCCACGAAGATGCTGAGGGCGTCCAGCAGTTCGCTCATCAGCCAGCAGTTTGAACATGGCGCCATCCAATGCGACCTGGCCATCAACCTATGCCAAAAAGTTTGAATACCACCCATTTCTTCAGATAAGAACGTTGAAAGTCTTAGGGAGTCTGCGAGTGATTTCCCGTGCGACCCTTTCGCCTACCAGGCATCAACCGAAGCTGGAAAACCAGGAACATACACATGTTGATGGGCTTGTTCTTTTTTGTTATACTACACGCAACAATTAATAAAGAATGTCTGAGGTATGAAATAGCATGGTAAAAGAAGCTATACAGAATGGCAATAGCATCATCGTCCCGCCATCGGGCATAGACAGAGGGCGGCTAGCGTTCGCAATTTCGGCAGGAAAACTGGTTGGCGCCACAGGTCGCCTGTTGCGGCATGGTCGCGCGGCGCATCGATCCCAATATCCTGAAATCCGTGATTGGTGCCAACAAAGCAAAAAAAATCGTCATCACCGGCAGCAATGGCAAAACCACTACCTCGCGCATGACCGCCACGATCGCGAAGCAATGCGGCCAGCACGTTTCCCATAATCGCTCGGGTTCTAACCTCGTCCAGGGCGTGACATCCGTTGCCGTCAACTTCGCCAATATCTTTGGACGGCTTGACAGCGATGTGCTGCTCTTCGAAGTCGATGAAGGCACCATGCCCCTCGTCGTACCGGAGATCCAACCCGACGTGGTAGTAATCACCAACATCTTCCGCGACCA
Organism: Chloroflexota bacterium; assembly: GCA_005881995.1. The sequence continues at coordinate 1,704 of VBHV01000682.1, forward strand.
ACTCGACCGCTACGGCGAAATCTACTCCGTCGCCAACGCCCTCAATAAGGTCATTGAAGACCTGCCCGCGTCCTGCACCGTGCTGTTAAATGGCAACGATCCCCAGGTCGCCAACTTTGGGCAGCATGCGAAGGCCAAACTTCTATTCTTTGGATTGGAAACGACCGAAGTGGGCGTGCCCATGCCTGAGCAATCAGCCGATGTGATTCGCTGCATTCATTGCCAGGAAGACCTGCACTACGAAGTGGCCTACCTCTCACACCTGGGCCTGTATCGTTGCCCCAACTGCGGCTATGGGCTTCCTCCTCTTGACATCGCCGCCACCGTCGTCAAACCAGCGCCCGACGGTCAAGGCCCGACACATGTCGAACTGCGCACGCCGCAGGGCAACATGACGCTCGACATCTCCCTGCCCGGCCTGCACAACGTCTACAACGCGGCAGCCGCGACCGGCGCTTGCCTGGCCATCGGTCTGGAGCAGGAGAAGATGCCCGCCGCGCTCGCCAACATGCGGACCGCCTTTGGCCGCCTGGAGAAAATCACGGCGGGCGATCAGACCATCTACCTATCCTTCGTAAAAAACCCCACCTCGTTCAACCTCATGCTGCGCTTGATCGCGCAACATCCCGGCAAAAAACACCTGCTGGTGGCTGCCAGTCACACGCTAGTTGATGGCGAAGACTTTTCCTGGCTTTGGGATGTCGATGTGGAAAATGCAACAGATAACATCGCCGATGTCGTATGCAGCGGCAACCGCCCGGACGAACTCGTCATGCGCCTGAAATACGCCGATGTTCCCACCGACAAAATCGCCTCGATCATCGACCGCGAAGCAGCCCTGGATGCCGCCCTCAAGAATGCAGGCCCTGGCGGCATAATCTACATCATGTCAAGCTACACTCCCACCATTGAACTGCGGCGCATCATGAGTAGACGTGGCTGGGTTAAGCAATTCTGGGAAGAGTGAAGAGCCCACTTTTATGGCATCAATGTTTTAGAAAGGCGCATCCTCTTCCACATCTGCGAAGAAACGTTCGACCTCTTGTATATCGTAAGCCCTGCGCGCAGGCGGCAGCGCATTGATGACCAGCTTGCCATAGCCCTTTTGATGCAGGCGTGAATCGAGGATAGCCATCACACCGCGATCATCGTGGGTGCGCAGCAGCCGCCCCAGACCCTGTTTCAGGCGCAGCACGGCCTGGGGGAGCACGTAGCTCCCGAACCAGTCTTCGCCCCTGGCTTTCATTTGCGCCACGCGCGCCTCCTGGACGGGGTCGTCGGGCGGGTCAAAGGACATTTTATCAATGACGACCAGCGACAGGGCTTCTCCGGCGATATCAACGCCTTCCCAGAAGCTTTTCAGACCGAAGAGAACGGCTCCTTCGGACTCGCGAAACTCGCGTACCATTTCGATGCGCGTCATGTCCCCCTGGCGCAGCAGGCGGTAATTGGAGCGTTGAGGAAGGTGCATAATGAATTCCTGGAACACATCG
>VBHV01000683.1 GCA_005881995.1 Chloroflexota bacterium
CTGCTGACGACTCCGCTTTATTACGCGGTACAGTTTGCCAGCGCAAAAATTGGACGCATCAGTCAGAAGGGGTTGACGCAGCTCTTGCGCGAACATTATGGGCGACCGGTGACGTTTGCAGCCTCGCTCTTGCTGGTCATCAGCAATATCGCGTTGATTGCAGCCGATCTGGCTGCTGTTGGTAGTGGTTTCGAACTGATAACGGGTATCGCGTGGATGTGGTTTGTGGTGCCGGTCGCGCTGGTGTTGTGGTACCTGACAGTGTTTCGCAGCTTCGAGTTCTTCAAAAAGATCTTTCTCACCATGAGCTTTGTGTTCATCGCCTACATCTTGAGCTCCTTCTTCACCCATGCCAATTGGGGGGCGGTGCTTGTTAGCACCTTTGTGCCCCAGATAGGCTTCAACTTTACCAGCATTAGCAGCGCGGTGGCGCTCCTGGGTGCCACAATCTCGCCTTTCTCTTTGATCTGGCAGGCCAAGGCCGAAATCGAGGAGAAGCGGGAAGGTTCACTCAAGCAGCAATTGCGGGCTGCTAAGCTTGATGTAGGCAGTGGAGCCATCGCCGGTCAGCTAGTGGCCTACTTTATCATCGTCACGACTGCCTCGACGCTCTTTGTACACAATGGGCAAATCAACACTGCTGCTGACGCGGCTCGCGCTCTGGAACCGTTAGCGGGGCCACTGGCTCGCTTTCTTTTTGCTATTGGGCTTATAGGATCAGGCCTTGTCGCCATCCCAGTGCTGCTCGCCAGTACTTCCTACACTGTGACTGGAGCCTTTGGTTGGCCTGGCGCTCTCGCCAGGCGTCCCTGGCAGAACGAGGGATTCTACCTCATACTCACGGTAGCTGCCGTAGCGGCTCTGGCCATTACGCTGCTGCGGGTCGATCCCATCAAGCTGATCTTCTGGTCAAACATTGTCGCCGCTATCGTCGCTCCCGTGCTGGTTGTAGCCATCCTGCTGGTCGGCAATCACCGGGTGATTATGAAGAATCAGCGCCTGAGCCTGCTCAACAACATCGGCCTGGCGCTGATTGCCCTGATCCTCATTACCGGTGTTGTTCTACTCTTCTACGGGTTGGCTACCGGGGCACACTGAAAACGGGCGTTGAATAAGCCGTTTGGACTGCCAGGGCGACCGCGAGGGTCGCCCGTACAATACCAAGTTGCCCGTATAACACGTCAACGAGTATTGTACGGGCGACCCTCGCGGTCGCCCTGGCAATAATTCACAGACCTTGGGTCACGAGTAACTGCGCAAATGCCGGTAAATCAACTGGCCCATACCGGGTACGGGAGTGCCGCGATAATCCTGGATGAGCAGGGGATAGCCACATTGGGAACCCTGCACAACCCAGGCCCAGGCCACCCAGCTTATATGGTGCGCATCAAAGTAAGCCAGCAGCTGACTCATGAAGCTGGTTCCGCAGTCGTACTGCCCGCTTTCAGCGGAGATCACCGGGTACGTCGCGCTGATGGTACCGAAGGCCGCGTCCCAGGTATTGGGCTGCTTCTCAGCATAGGGATAGGGATGCGTGTCATACACTACGTTCGCGCCTTTTATGGGAAATTTCGCAATCTGGCTCAGATCGAAACCCCAGTCCATACCGGCCACAAGGGCCAGATTCGTGGCCCCGGTATTGCGCACCGCGTCCACCAGCGCCTGCATGCCCACGCTGGCAAAGGTCACGGTTTTGTTACAATTGCAATCCTGAGAATAGTTGGTATCGGTGACAGTACAGGGCGATAGCCAGCACGTCCAGGTGGTGGGATGAGGCTCATTGAATAGCTCGAACAAGACATTGGGATACGACTTGTAGATGCTCGCCACTTGCCGCCAAAACGTCACGCTATCGGCATCCGGCCCGGCCCAGGGGCCACCTGCCTGCGACGCTTGCCCGCCCGCGTCAGACCACTGGAGATCGAGTATCACATTCAAATGAAGCGCCGTCAACGTATCAACGGTCTGCTTGACCAGAGCCTGGTACTGCGCCGCGTACTTATTGGTACCCGAACCCATATAGGCCAGTTCCTGTGCGTCAAAATGCCCATCGCCCCAACAACTGTATTCCAGGCTATCGCGCCCGATGCCATGAAAAAGATAACGTTTGCCATTCGCTCCAATAATCCCATTGCCCTGCACAGTATATGGGCCATCGGCGTAGGCGTTGCCCTTGAATTTATTGACTGCCACGGCAGTGCTGGCGAGTACCAGTGCACGCGGACCAGCCTGTTGAGACGCTCCCGCAATATGCAGGGGATCGAACTTCAATATTCCCACAGCTACAATCACCAGGAGAAAAGTACTTAAGATTGCCGCTTTCAACACACGTAACATGCAACGTTTCCTTCGTAGGATCATCATGAAACACGATGAATAACAATACTTCTTCTGCTACTAGTAAACGGCAAATTTGCTGATATCTTCATACCCCCGGACTATTGACTCTGCAAAAACGTTCTATTTGAATGGGGTGATTTCCACAATATAGCCCTTGTAGGCCCTGCGTTAAGGAAGAAGCCTTGCAGCCGCAAAGTAGATAAGTGCGGCGCAGTTCTGTGAGACGTGATGGTGTCGTTTGACAGCTAAGTTCGCCCAAACGGGGCTATATGCGTCAATACATCGATTGGGTGGAGATATCATAATCTGGCGTGGCATTGGGCGCAGCTCTGTTTTTGTTTGTCATCCTTCGTTTTCGCCAGATCTCCTTCTCTTGCGCCATAATATTTGGCAGATGCGCCAGCAAATGCGTGAAAAAAGGTCGCATTTCTGGCTGATCTGAGGTCTACTTGCTACAGATGAGGGAAAGAGATACGTGATTTCGGCACAGTTCGCGGGAGGATGATCATGAGGATGAAGCCCTGGAGAGGCTCGAAACGCAAGGCAAGCAAGCACTGGCAGTCTTTGATAGCAGAGTGTTGGAGAAAGCGGAGAGCAAGAAACTGGAAGGATTGTGCCCGGTGTGCTCCAGTCAAGTCCGATAGTTACGCACTGGAATCTAAGGGCGCAAAGGACGGAAACATCTAACGCTTGCGTTTCTCCCACCCCTGCTGAAGAGAAGGACGAAGATTGACTTCTGGCTCCTCCCAATCAATCACCGGCTTCGAGAAGAGATTGGAAGTCACCACGTTGGTAATCTGCTCTCCATGTACGCCCAACCTCTCATTAAACGCTTCCAAATGCTCCAGCGAGGAAAGAGCCACCTTGAGCAGAGCACAATGGCTCCCACTGAGTTTATGCATCTCCAGGATCTCTGGAAACTTCTCGGCGCTACTGGTCTTAAACAAACACCTCTCAGGAAAGCAGCGCAACTGGATAAAGACCAGCAAGGGCAACCCAAGCTTTGCAATATCCACCTGCGCGCCAAAACTCGTAATGATGCCCGCATCCTCTAGCTTGCGAACTCGCTCTGCGGTAGCTGGCGCCGATAACCCCACTCGTCTGCCTAGCTCGTTATACGAGAGGCGCGCATCCTGTTGCAGCTCGCGTAAAATCTTCCAATCGGTCTGATCGAGGGACCTTTCTGATTGCAAAGCCATCTCCAGAAATACCTTTCTTTTTACAAGCAAGTATAGCATATCCCGTTTCTTTTGCTATTCCTCTCTCACGCTCCCGCTGGTATGATGAAAACGCCACTGAGCTCAAACCAAAATCAAGCAAACACAGAGGAAAATCGAAAGGACCAGACCCGATATGCAGAGCAATGAACAGCAACGAGACCAGTTTGCGCGTATTACTCCTTGTCGGGTAAGAGGAAAATGGGCAAATTACCAAAGACAAAATCTCTTTTTCCAGAGAAGAAAGCATGTTTTTCCATGTCACTAACGACAAAACCACGCTCAGCCATAGAAAGGCAGGAACCTCTCACACGCATGAACCCTCGCATCGTTCTACTTGCCCTGGGCATGTTTGCCCTGGGAACGGATGCCTTCATCGTAGCGGGAGTGCTCCCCGTGATTGCCCACGAGACTGGGGTGAGCGAGGGACTGGTGGGCCAGTTGATCACCGTTTTCTCGCTGACCTATGGCCTG
>VBHV01000557.1 GCA_005881995.1 Chloroflexota bacterium
GAATTCGCGGCCTTGACCCGTATGTCGCTCGTCCAGCTGATGCCGCCTGTAGGGGCCCTCGCGCCCAGGTGGCCGCACTACCTGCTGCATGCATGTATACGCCTATATGCGATTGAGCACTACCTGGAGGGGCATGACCGGCGGCCCAGTGGAAATTTGATCTCCGCTCTCGGCGTGGCGATTGAACCAAACCCTATGGTGGGCAATCCGGAGGCGCGTGAGATTGCGCTGGCAGCCGGCCATATGCGAGTAACCAGCTATTATTTCTCGCAGGTACAACGCTATTGTCCACCTGCTGGGCAACGCAAGAATATGCAAGATGTTGAACCACTGCTGGCACTGATTTCCCATTTATGCCTGGGCTGGCACTGGCAGCAGGCCTGTGACCTGTTTTTCAGCCAGGGGCTGCATGCGCTCCTGGTCACATGGGGCGCATGGAATACGCTAATCCGACTCTATACGGCGATGATTCCACCTGTTGGCATCGTGACCCGCCGCGACGAAGCGTTGATTTGCAGTCATCTTGGCCTGCTCTATGGCCGCCTGGATGACTATGAGCAGAGCGCACATTATTATGCACAGGCACTTAGCACACAGCGCGAGATTTCTGATCTACAAGGGCAGGCAATTACACTGATCAATCAGGGTGAAATTTTCCGCAGCGCAGGTAATAAGCAGCAGGCCTTCGACAATTATGAGCAGGCGCTTCCCTTGCTGCAACAGCAGCCGGATGCACGCCTGGAAAGTGTGCTCTTGCACAATATGGGGCTGCTGTTGCAGGACGAGAAAGACTACGACCTGGCCCTCAAATACTATGTTGCATCGCTGCAACTGGCTATGAACTTACAAGAGCAGTACAACCAGGGGATGATCCTGACGAACATGGGTATGCTCTTCTTTGAACAGGGCCACTTACTCGAAGCGCTGGCGCTCCTTTTATCCGCCTTACAGCTGCGCCAGGGCCTGCAGGACCCGACTGTCAATACACTTATACTCTTCCTGGAGACCCTGAAACAGAAAATGGGGCCGGAAGCCTTTGCGCAGTTGTACGCGGAGGCAACGGGCAAACAAGGGCAAATGTTGGCGCAACTTGATATAAAGAGCAGGAACCCCTGGTAATATCTGGCCTCTACATATATAATGAGCATGCAAGATCATGGATTGTACAAATCGAAGGACTGTGCAAGAGCGAGTGTAACCAATCTACGTAATAATAACTGCCAGGACTTTTTATTTTCTGTTGTTCACAGAAGGATTTGTCAAAGGGGCTGCTGGGCAGCGCGGCCGTGCGGTCGCCCTGGAAACTGACTTATTCGCCTGAGCAGGAGCATATTGTGGGTACACTGCGCGGAAAACACGCGAGAACACATCTTGTCACAGCAGAAGAGCAAGTTGATGAGCGGCAAGGTTCTCCAGGGGCCAGAGGAAACAGGTTCTCGGGAGGGGCAAACGTGCAGGAATTTCAGGCGTTTTACCAGGAAAACATCGGCCTGATTTATCGCTTTGTCTACAGTAAAGTGGGTAATCGCGAAGAGGCCGAAGACCTGACATCGCAAATATTTGTCAAGGCTGTGCGCGGGATGGATACCGAACGCGGTCCGCAGAGCATGCAAAAATGGCTGTTTCAGGTTGCGCGCACGACAATTGCAGATTATTGGCGCAGCTATTATCGTATTTCGACGAGCTCACTCGAGGAATTGTTAGATGCCGGCTGGGAAGGTCCGGCCGATATAGAGTCGATGATTGCGCGCGGTGAGCCAAACGAGCGGGTGAAGCGTATCCTCGCGGCTTTGCCCGAGCATTTTCGCGAGGTGCTGACCTGCCGTTTTCTGCTCAATTTGTCGATCCGCGATACGGCAAGTCGGATGGGTTTGACGGAGGCAAATGTGAAGGTATTGCAACACCGGGCGTTGAGACGCGCTGCTGATCTCGGACCTGTTGTGACAGGCAGCATGTGACTAGGATTAGCGAAAACTTGGAGACACAAAACAATGGCAGGGGAAGACCAGGAAAGATTTGAAGATTATCTGGAGCTAGAGCATTTCATCGAGGAGCTTCAAACCGGGCGCGTGGCTCATCCTCCAAAGGATTTGACGCCTGAACAGGCGCGCATCTATGGAATGGCGACGCTCTTCCATACTGCCTCTAGCGAGGAGGCGACTCCCCGTCCTGAATTTGTGGCTGAGTTACAGGCAAAACTGGAGCAGGAGCTACAACCCCGGACCAAGCCTTTCCCTTTCACCTCTAAAAAGCCGCAAAAACGATTACACGTCTCGCGACGAGCGCTGCTCACACGCGGAGCAGCAACAGCTGTTGCCGCCGCCACAGTAGCCATAGGTGTGGGCATAGATCACGCAGTCGAAGAACAAAAAATAAGCGCGCTCCAACAACAACAACAAGCATCATGGTTGCCGATTGTGCCAGACAATATTCCTGCTACCTGGATGCGGGTGGTGAAGGCCTCTCAAGTTGGGGACGATCCGATTCCATTTAGATCACCTGCACTCGCCGGCTACGTAATACGGGTGGATAACGACAGCGGTGATGGGAATCCAGGTGACAAGGGAAAGATCATCGCGATGTCGGCCCACTGCACGCACCAGGGATGCATTGTGCAATGGCTAAACACGGCGCGTAAATACGAATGTCCATGTCACGGCGGGCTGTATGGCGAATATGGACAGGTGGATGCTGCTTCAGCGCCTAACCTCTATCTTTCTTCCCTGCCACGCCTGGATTCAAAAATTGACGAAGAAGGCTATGTAATTGTGCGTGTGCCAAAGGTCAGTCCACAGTAATTTCCTCGAAGTGCCCTCGCTCCACATGCGAGGACGCGATACGTTTCCTGCGCCCCTCCATTTCACTTGAATCTTGACAGTTCACCACAAGCAGAATGATATAATGCTATGCGTTGATATGTACCATGCATCTATCTACGAGGAGACGTAGCTACAGCAGGACGCCATGAGAAGGAGCAATCAGTCCATGCCTATATATCGTCTGAGAATCGCGTTGCCTTTCGCCTTACTATTGATGTTGTTGCTGGCGGCTTGTGGTGGAAGTTCCTCAACGCCCGCCAGGCCATCACCCACACCATCGCCCGCGCCAGAGCAGGGTGCGCAACTACTGGCGAAGGCTGCGCAAGCGTTGAACGGCGCGAAGACAGTGCACGCCATCTTTGCTCTAACGCTTGAAGGCCCCTCTTTTAACGGCACGCTTACAAGCGAGCTTTGGAATGTTCCACCGGATAAAAGTCGCACGCTTGTGCTGCAATCCACCATTACACAGGCCCCTGTCGGGTCCATTACGGTCAGCAATGGCACACAAATCTGGCAATACGACCCGGCTAAAAAGGTTGTCTATAGCGGGCGGGTCGGTACAACCGGCACGAATAACGAGGGAAATGCGAATCAGTCGATCTTCAACCTTGTGCGTTCTATCTTCGGCCACAGCAATGCGACCCTGGTTTCCACGTCTGCGAGCGTAAATGGACATGCTGCCTACGACATTCATGTCACGCCACAGGCTCAGACAAGCGGCAGCAATGCTAATACATTCAGTTACAATGGTGATGTTTACCTGGACAAAACTACCGATCTGCCCCTGCAGGTCAAACTCAACATCCAGGGTTTGGGGCAGGTCACGCTCAATTTGTCTATGCTCACGCTCAACCAACCCATCGACAATAGCCTCTTCACCTTTGTGCCGCCAGCGGGCGTCAAAGTCCTACCTTTCCCTCAGCCGACCCCGGACACCGGATCGTTGACGCTGAGCCAGGCGCAACAGCAGGCGGGCTACCATCTACTGAGCATTCCGACCTCCCAGGCGGCTTATACATTGCAATCGGTGGACGCGCTAGGCGCCCCCGGTAATCAGATTTACACGCTGAATTACCTCTACACTCAAGGGAACGTCAAGTTCTCTATTTCCGAGGGCAAGGCGCTGGCGAACTTACCCGCCACTGGCCAGCAGCTTCGCCTGCGCGGAACAACTGGAACCGTCTCTACCGTCGGTAATATTACGACGCTCTCATGGACGGAGAACGGCGTGGGTCTGCAGATCGCGGGACAGTTGGCTTCTGGGCAACTGGTGGCTATAGCGAATTTGTTGGGGTAATTGATGGCATCAATTTCGATATTGACCCAGGGCGACCCGTAGGGGCGAGGGCGGTTGTCATGGAAGCGCGGTGCTATGCAGAGCCGTAGATTGTGAGGTTGGAGAAGCTGGCATCGGCACTCTTTGCCGGGGCGAGGGTTCCTGCCACAAGACCGATCTGCCCGCTGCTATAAGTAGCGTCCTGCACTTCTTTGACGAAGGTGCCATTGATAAAGAGTTGGAAATTCCCACCCCTGGCGATGATGAATAGGGTGTTGTTGGGGGCGATGGCGCTGCTAAAGGTTCTGGGGACAAGCTGGACATACGTAGCGCCAGCATTGGCGTCGTGGCGGCGGAAGTAAAATTCTCCCTTGTCGGTGATTTCAAAGTCATAAAACTGGTCGCCATTGGCGCGTAAAATGATGCCGGCATCGCTTCCCTGTAGCAGGGAAAGGTCGACTTTGATGGCGCCATTGCTAAACGTGACGCCGCTTGGCGAGCAAGGTTGGAGATAATCAGTCGTACTCACCAGTACGTGGTATGTCCTGCCGGCGAAGGCGCATCCGACACCATCGTTGGGCCAGCGGTTATTGGTGTTACTGCTGAGATTATCGCTCAGGATTGGAGTAGCGCCGGTGATGGCGGTGGCGGTGGCATAGGCCGCTTGCTGCGCGGTAGATGTTGCGCCTGGCGAGGTGGTCGGTGTTTTACTGACGCCGGCGGTATTCGCCGTTCCCAGGCCAGGGGTGGCGGGACCGGGATTCGCCTGGCTACCGGGCAGATGCAAGAGGACGTAAAAGCCGGCAGCGAGCATGATAAAGACGAGTAAACCAATCAGCAATGTGACGCCGATGCCTGGTCTGCGTTTACGCCGGTCTGCGGCAACACGCCGCCGGGGTGGAGTGGGTGTTGGTCTGACGCGCGTGCGGGGCGCGCCCGCCGCAGGATATCTTGCTACCGGCGGGGATTCGGGATGATAGGGTGGGTAGGACGGATATGCTGGAATGTACAATTTGTCTTGTTGAGGTGACCCGACAGGCGCAAGCGGTTCGAGGGGTGGGGTAAAGGCGGGTGTGGGTTTTCCAAGTTGAGCGGGGAGTGTAGGCAATTCGCTCTCCATTTCAGCTGTTTCGTAGAGCATGGGTGTCTGCTGAAAAGCGGGCGGCGACTGGCCCTGTCCCTGATTGAGCGCGCGCATGTAGGCCTGCGTGAGGGCAAGCGGGGTTTCATAGCGTCGGCGCGGGTCTTTGTCAAGGGCGCGCAAGATGACGAGGTCTACCGCGTGCGGAATGGCTGGATTAATGCGCGACGGTGGGATGGGTTGTTCGCGCATCTGTTTTAAGTAGACTGCGAGCGCGGTATCGGCTGTAAAGGGTGTCTGGCCTGTGACCATTTGATAGAGCAGGATACCCAGGGCATAGATGTCGCTGCTCTTGCTGGCAGGACTATCAGCGAGTTCAGGAGCCATATATTCGGGGGTTCCAAGCAATACCCCTGTCTGGGTAACTTTCCCTGCGCCCTCTATGGGTTTAGCCAGGCCAAAATCCGCGAGGTAGGCGTACAGGTCATCGCGCAAGAGAATATTGGAGGGTTTGATATCGCGATGAATGACGCCGTGATCGTGGGCATATTGAAGGCCGCCGGCAATTTGTTGCAGGAGGATTCCGGCGTCTTCCAGCGACAACGGCCCCTGTTCGAGCAATTCGAACAGGGTGCGATGCTCGATGTAGGGCATGACGAGGTAATGCCAGGGAGCTTGCTCACCATAATCAAAGGCGGGAAGTATGTGATCATGGTGCAGGTTGCCTATGGCTTCGGCCTCGCGTTGAAAACGCTCGATATATTCGGTATGGGTGCTACTGACGACTTTGAGGGCTACCTCGCGATGCATGAGTTCATCGTTCGCGAGGTAGACTTCGGACATTCCACCGCGACCGAGGCGCCGCAGCAGACGATAGCGGCCTAACCGTGTTCCTTCCAGTCCGGGCATATACTTCTACATTCCTTTGCGCGGTGATCTTGGTTCCATCCCTCCCACTCTCCCAAATTCCATAGGCAGTATCTTGATAACCAGCTTGCCAACGAACTGCGTTCTAGCTCTGCTCAGGCAAGCTGTAAGGTAGTATATGCGCCGAGATTGGTGAATGTCAACCTTACCTTAGCAATTAGTCGCCATTGTCGTTCCCATCACCATTGTCACCCCCTCCATGACCATGACCATGCCCATGTTTATGACCATGCTTATGCGGCCCAGGCGGGGTATTTTGTGTATCTGGCAATTGCTTCGATGGGCTATTGTTGGTTGGGAAGTGTGAGTAGTGGTAATGACCTTCCCAACAAAGGCGGCATTAGTGCCCAATGCGGGATCTGCCTGGACGCCGTTCTTCGACAGCAGAAAACCCAGGGAGATGGGAATCGCGAGCAATACGAGCGCGGTGAGAGAGAGTATACCTTTTTGTACGACCCGGAGTGTTTGATACCTCCGACCCTTCAGGGCAGGAGTGGCAGCAGCGCTACACGGGACGGCACGATCCTGGGCAGGGGCAAGCGCGGGAGGGTAAACCCGCGCCCCTACCCTATACGGTTTTACCGCCGACGCTTTCTTGACCGGGTAGAGGGTGATGCTTACCGGGGGGAGGGTTTGCATGGCAGCGAAAGATCTTAATTCCGCGGGTGCATACAGTGCATTGGTATATGCCCAGGCCATGGCGCTGGCGCTGGGAAAACGGCGATGTGGGTCTTTGTCGATGGCACGCAGGATGATCTGCTCGACGGTGCAAGAGATGGTCGGCTCGAGTGTTGAGGGAGGCGCGGGTTGTTCCTGGATGTGTTTCCAGTAGGTCGCGATGGGAGTCGTGCCGGTAAATGGAAGCTTGCCTGTTAGCATCTGGTAGAGCAAAATTCCCAGCGCGTAGATGTCGCTGCTGACACTTTCAGGCACCTCAGCCAGTTCTGGAGCCATATACTCCGGTGTGCCAATCAAGCACCCGGTTTGGGTTATACCAGTGTCCTCTCCGAGGGGTTTTGCCAGACCAAAATCGGCCAGGTAGATATGCTGACCATTGGGGTCATTGAGCAGTATATTTGAGGGTTTGATATCGCGATGAAGTATGCCTTGCTCATGCGCGCACTGGAGCGCGCTCGCCAACTGAACGAGGAGACCGCCTGCCTCTTCCTGCGTCATTTTGCCCTGCATCAGCCGCTCGCGTAAATTGCCGTGCTCCATATAGGGCATAACGAGGTAGTGATAGTCGTCAAAGGTGCCGTCATCCAGCAGAGGCAAGATATGTTTGTGCGAGAGGTTACGAAGTATGCGTACTTCACGCTGCAAGCGTTTGATACAGTCGGGATCATTGACGAGTTTGATCGCGATGTGTTGCTGCGTCTGTTCATCGAAGGCGAGGAAGACCTCCGACATGCCCCCGCGCCGCAAACGCTGCAGAAGGCGATAGCGCCCTGAAATCACTCTCTTCTCTTGTTCCAGCATTGTAGTTTCCCTGGCGTTTTTTTATTATCCGGTAGTTGTTGTTAGTTCTATTACGTGCCCCAGGCGGAATTCGTGACTGAGCATTTTGAACGTAGGAGCTTTTGGCGGTATGTGACTTAAAGGGCTATCGCTGCTTTCTCCTCTCGACTGAGAGTAAACAAATGCCAGAGTTTCCAATTCGATTGTATTCTTTTATTAACCTTGATGTCAAACTAACAGCCCTTCGTGTCGGCTCCGAGCCGCCAGCGAAGTTGGTCGACATTACGAAGGAGGCGCTCCATGATATGGCGGCGCAGACGATAGACGTGCTGCACATCGCAAAACTCTTGAGGGCAGTGACGCATGATCTCCCTGGGCTTGAGTCCGCAGTAATAGAGCAGGTACATCAATCGCTGTTCTTGCTGGTTGGGGAACATATCGAGCAGGAGTTCCCACAACTCATTGCTGTCTACAGCTTCTTCTACAAGTGGTTCTCCTGGAGAACCGGGTTCAGGTAATTGTGTCTCTCTTGGCCTCGAGTAGACGCGCAGAGTATCGACTATAGCGGCATTCAGACTCGCGCGCAAGTACTGGAGAGCGGCCCCTAGTGAACTGAATTCTAGCTTCTGGTTAAGGGTGGTCGCCTGCCAGAATCGTTCGAAGGCACGAGCTACGTAGTTTTCTTCGCTGTCGTAACGATAAGCTGCTTCACGGCGTGGATGGCAACGTATCCAGCCAAGCACGATCTCGCCAAAGCATTGTTGCAGCCAAAGCCAGGCATCCTGGCTGCCCTGCACGGTAGCGCGGCGAAACAGCTCTAATGCGAATTGCTCATCGGATGGTTCTCCTTTGCGATAGTTACCGATTTCCTTTATACAGTGCTGCGCAAGCACCTGAGCGCTCATGGTAGAGAGTGCGGGAGCTGCTGATGATAGAGACTTCGGAGATTTTTTTTCAGAAATGGCGGAACGCACCCCTTGTGAAGCAGCGAGTGGTTCTGCGTATTTGTTACAAAACCTATACGTCGGGTACATGATGTGATTTCTCCTTCAAAACTCCCTATAGACGGTTGAGACTATTCGCCCTTCTAAATTTACCTTACTTGCTGCCGAGCTACATCCGTCAAATGACGTATATGATTACGTATTTTTCCATTTTGGTGAAGGGGAAAATTGTCGTTTGATACATAAATTCACTTTTCTTGCTACTGAAAAGCTCTTCTGTTTTGCCAGTTACCCATCTCTCTCGTCAAAAAGTGAGACTTTGATTTTCACATCAGAAATGCACCTGGTATCACTGGCCCAGTCCTGAAGCGATCAGCCGTGGTAGTAGTCGGCGAGTACGGTGAAGGCCGCCTTGGGTTCCCAGGGCATGTCGGGGTAGGTGTCGCCGAGGCGGTTCTCCAGGATCTTGACAACGCCCCAGCTGGCCATGTCGAGGTCTTCGCGGGGGTCGCTGCGGTGTGGCAGGCCATAGCAGGCGAAGGTGCACACGAAGGCGGCGTCGACCCCCTCCGTGGTGAAGATGTCCAGCAGCTCACGCAGGTAGGTGGCCTGCTCCTGCTCGTCGCGGACGTAGTCGCCGTTGAGCCGCACCGGGGTGGTCCCGTCGTACTCGACGATCTCCCCGCTTCGGGCGCCGTGGTCGGCCGCGCCGCGGTGGGTGGTGCAGCCGAACTCGGTGATCGCGACCGGCTTGCCCTGCACGACCAGCGCGCGGATGCCCTGCTGGTAAAC
>VBHV01000558.1:0-3700 GCA_005881995.1 Chloroflexota bacterium
AGACCCCCAGGTAGACGGCGTTATCATTACTGGACTCTTCGGCGGCTATCGCTGGCTCCTCTCAGAAGATTTTGGCCCGCGCGAAGAGGCCGCGGCACACGAACTCGGCAAACTGGCAAGGCAATATCAGAAACCTGTCCTGGTGCAGAGCATTTACGCCAGGCACAATATACCCGCGCTGCACATCTTACGAGAAGAAGGCGTCCCTTATTACGAGTCCATCGAGATCAGCTGTCGAGCGATGGCCGCGTTAAGCGAGATCGGTCTATTTCTCAAGGCACAAGCATAATGCCTTCAATGCTGAGAAACGCTCCCCATCTCCTTGTCGTGCAATATAGAGAAACGCCGTTCAACTCTTAGGAAAGCGTTTAGCAGAACAGCGTACCTTGTAGACTACATAAAAGGAGAAACATCATGTGGCCATTTGATCAAAACAACCAGCAAATGTACCAGAACTACTCAAACGCCTGGGACCAGGGGACGTATCACCAGCTTCCAGGTCAGGAAGTCCAGCAGAACTACCAGCAGTTTGTACAGAACGCCCCTCCACAGTTCGTTCAACAGGTACATGAACAATACTTCCAGCAGGTGCCACCACAGCAGCGCGGCGGTTTAGTTCAGGGCTTGCTCTCAGGGCTGATGCAGCGCGGCGTCAATCCCCAGCAAATAGGTATACAAAACACAGACCCCAACTCCATGTCCCCACAGGAGGCAGCCCGTTTAACATCCTATGCGCAGCAGCAACAGCCTGGCCTCATCCAAAGCCTGATGGGCAACCCTGCTACGAAAGCGGCCATCGCTGGCCTGGTCGCGTATGCTGCTAAACAGATGCTCAGCAATCGTGGTAGCTATAGCGGTGGTTCAAGACTCTAAATGCCGATTGCTCCTTTTTCTTGCCAACAGGAGCAGGAATAGAAATGAATGGGGCATATCCGCAATCTCTATGACAAAGATGATTGCGGATACGCCTTGATTTTAGGAGCACAGATCGATTTCACAGGCGTTCATAGCTCCAGCTGACCATCTCGCCATTCTGATAAGGCATATATCCATGAAAGAGCCTGGGATCATCGTCAAAGACCATCGGTAAAAAGAGATGATCGCTGGGCCACAGGGGTAGGCTAAGCAGAGACGCAAGCGGCACCCACTCCAGCGTTCCCTCGTGATTACCGGTATGCACTTCCCCATCCCAGCTTTCAATACGAAAGATGAAGCCAAACCAGTCTTCACCATGCTTCCCAAAACCCGGCCAGGAAATCGTCCCCCGTAAAACGAGTTGCTCGGCTGTCAGGCCCGATTCCTCGAAGATTTCGCGGCGCATGCCGCTCACAATATCTTCGTTCGCCTCCAATCGCCCCCCCAGCCCATTATACTTGCCATAATGGATATCTTCCTGCGGCCTCTTATTCCGATGGATCATTAACACCCGGCTTCTATCCGGCGATAAAACATAGCCTAACGTTGCCAATATTGGTTTAAACATGAAGCATACGCCTCCCTTGTCTAATCCCTTATGCTAGCCGCTACATACAACAATCCGAGTACGCATAAGCCTATACCCGGCAGCCAGAGCGAGAGCATAAAGGGTACAAAATTGTTGGGTGTGCGACCAGCCAACAATAAAGCCTCGATTATGCCGACCAGCAGCACTATTATACCCGGAGTTATCGCGCCGGCTTTAATGTAGCCTCGCCGACCCATCAACGCGATGCCGATCAGAGCTACCCCCATCGCTATAATATAGGCCGGAAAGACCTGGTCGCCAGGGATACGGTGGCTGAAGGAGAGGAACACCGCGATTCCCAGCAGGGTCGTCAACCAGCTCGCTATCACCAGGCGATAGGGATTGAGCAGCGCGGCTATCGCCATCCCTATCCCCAACATCATCACGCCGATAGGATACTCGCTGGTCGAGGGATGCAGGAGCCACGCCAGCAACAAAAAGATAATGCCAAGCAGGAGCAATACATACGCCTGGTACAGATTCTTCGCGCGTGTAACAGCGTGGCCTGAGAACTTTCTTGACATACCGCAATGGCTCCCTCTTTCACTGATAAAGAACGCCCTAAAATGACCGCTTCACCTGTTCAATCTGCTTCAGATGAATGTTGGGAGGCTGCCATTTGCCCTGATAACACAAAGAGGCCAGAGCAATTGTTTAGAAAGCTCTGGCCTCGAACCCTTATAACGCGCGAACAACACGTTGTAAGTGGAACTTAAAGAGTGCTGGGCGGTACGTCAGCGCCGGGGGTAGTGGGAGTAGGTTGCTCTGTGCGCACTACCTCAATGGAACACTGGGCGATTAACGCGCCGATAGCGCCAATAGCCGCCAACGGGGGAGCTAGAAGCGCGCCAACGACACCAAAGGTGAGAGGGAACTCCGCAACGGTGCGTCCCTCCTGTTTAATGACGATGCGGCGCACATTGCCCTCGTGAACCAGTTCCTTCACCTTCGTCAGCAGTTGCTCACCCATCACCTGGATTTCCTCTGTGTACGTCTGGTAATTGGGTTTCTGCTCACCGTTTGTATAATTCTGTGACATGATTGTTCTTCTCCTTCATCTTTCCTATATCTTCGCTTGACTCGTAAACGTCAGCGATATGCTTCACACGGCACCAGGCGACGTTGCAAGTCGTCCTGACATCCAGCATGTTGACTACAATCTTATTACGATTAGAAACCCTAATAGGTTAGAAAAAAGTTCCGGTGCTGTGATGCTTTTCTTACAACACAAGTTCTGAAACGCTCACACATATCTATAATGGGCTGAGGATGTTATTATGGCCAATTTTTTAGCAACAATTTGGCCGTTTTATCTGCTTAGGTATTGTACGCTGAACCAGCCTGAGAAGCTGATTTAAGGCATGATAATCATGAGGTTATAGGCGTTTTTTCTCTTTACTTTGATGAGTTAAGGACACATTTCTTAATAAGCTGTGTTTTTGGTTTAGTTCTGCTGATGAGTTACTTCGTTCTGTCAGGCTTCTGTAGCAACAAACGGCAGGCATTACCACTTATAGTGATCTACGAATTAGCCCAAGAAGCTGATGGAATCTCAACAATGAGAAGTGGCTTCTCTGGGCTTTTCCTACAGCCTCTAGCGAATTAGGATGAAGTCAGTATATCCACTCTGTCAATAACAATGATTGTTCCCGTTACTCTGAGTTTGAAGGTATGGATGCCGTTTGCCAACACCGGACTTGTCCACAGGAGTACATCACCAGTTTTATTGACACTGTAGAAATCAACATTTGTTTCAGCTCCTCCATCAATTGAGACTGCGCCAATACCATGCCAAGAGGCAGTGACACCGTAGAATTTGATTTGGGTGCCTGAAAAAATAAGCGTTGCCGTATCATTGGCCACTTTATCCCAGTGCTGGGAGGCATTGTAGAAGATAACTGTTGGGTTTGTTTCATTACAATTAGTACAAGATTTCCAGCCGGATCCTACATAATTCCACTGATTCTGTCCTGTTCCCGTGACACTGTCATCAATGGTTACGCTTGGTATCGGAGTAGGAGTGGGTTTTGGTCCACTGGTTGGTGTTGGGACGCCTGTGGGTGCAGAGGTGGGGAGAACCACGGATGTAGGGGTGGGGAGAACTATGGATGTAGAGGTAGCAATTGGATGGGTTGGCCGACCAGAGAGCGGTTTAACATGTGCAGTGCTCGTGTTTCGAGCTGATGTTGTTGTAAG
>VBHV01000558.1:3935-15718 GCA_005881995.1 Chloroflexota bacterium
ATGGGCAGTGGGCAGAGTCACTAAATCCTCATCGGCAATGTGTTTTTGAGCATGACTGAAAACAGATGCGTTGGAGGAGCCAAATGAGCTTAGTGAATCCTCAGAGCCATGTAAAGCTGTAAGAAAGGCTCGAACATCTGTATGCCGTTCCCCACGCTGCTTTGCCATCGCTTTGAGAATAGCCTGTTCGAGATACATTGGTAACGCCGGATTGAGTTGGGTGGGAGCGACAGGGTGGTCTGTCAAATGCTTAAACCCCATCGCAAAGAAATCAGGGGCGGAAAAGGGCACATGCCCAGTGAAGAGTTCATAGGCGATACAGCCCAGAGCATACTGATCCCCTTCTTTAGAAACGGTGCCCTGAAACTGTTCTGGAGCCATATAAGACGGTGTGCCAATGACTGAGCTATACTTGACGCTGCTCGTTGACAGCGTGGTAGCAATACCGAAATCTGCAAGAAGTGCTCTATCATTCGCGTTGAAAAGAATATTTTCAGGTTTGAGGTCACGATGAACAATGTGCTGTTGATGAGCATAGTACAGTGCCTCCCCAACTTGTGAAAGGATGGTGAAGGAGACTTCTTCAGGCAGTATTGTGTGAGCGGAGCGGGTGAGGAAATCGCGTAGCGAGCCATGTGGCGCGTACTCAGTGACCAGGTAGGGAAGGCCATTCTCTAATCCAGCATCAAAGATTTGGAGAATGTGCGGGTGGTGGATATGCCCAAGCAGGCGTGCTTCCTCTAAGAAGCGGTTCCGTTCCGCTGGAGTACCAAGATGGTTGTGTAGTATCTTGATGGAGACGACCCGCTCCGTCAGAATACTATGCTCTCCCTTATACACACTCCCAAATGCACCACTGCCGATGAGTGCCAGGATGCGGTAATTGCCGATACTGGTACCAGCATAACTCCCTTGATCTCCCATACCATGAACCTCCGAAAGGAACGACGTTCAGATGACGCACATCGAGGATAGATACCAACTCTTACAAGTTGGGGAAACTGACTTCAGTCGAGGCTAATGCTCTAAGCAAGGATTAAGTTACTGGTGCTTCCTTGTTTCATCTTGCACTGCCTCACCTCTCGAGCTAATCAGCTATCGTTTCGCAGGTCGCCTTGCTCTATGGTGTGATCCTCTTTGTGGCCTTTGCTGCATGGCACACCTGATCTTGTCTGCTCACACAAGCGCATAATAGCTAATCTTTGTGGTTTCAGTGATGAAATGTCCTCTCTCACTATAAAAGCTTAAAAGGAAGGTTCAAGTGATGATTTGGTTGAGGTAAGGTTATGATATGACTCTTTATGTCTCTATTTCTTCACTCTTTCAGCATTGCTTGTATAACTTTAGGCTATGAGGAACCGCGAAGCACAAAAATGTAGCGAGGTGAACGAGTTAGAGGCTGTAGGAAAAGCCCAGAGAAGCCACTTCTCATTGTTGAGATTCCATCAGCTTCTTGGGCTAATTCGTAGATCACTATAAGTGGTAATGCCTGTCGTTTGTTGCTGCAGAAGCCTGACAGAACGAAGTAACTCATCTCAAAGCTTTTCCGGCGTCTAGGAATGCGCGTCCCGATTGAGGGCAAGCGTGTCTCCGCCCATAACTGCCGCCGTTATATGGCAACAACGCAGTTAAAAATGGGGAGAAGCCCGCTCGATGTGCAGCGACAAATGGGGCATACAACCTTGACAATGCCCAACCAGTATGCTTCTCTTGTGACAGAAGATATACAGCGTTCGCAAGAGCGGTACTCCCCCTACGGGCAAAAGACCTGAGCAATAAAGAGACTTTCGGTTCAGGTTATTGGGAGGAGTAGGGATATCGTTCGTGCAAGTTCAGGCTTCATTACTACCCCTGAAAGTAATAAAGCTCAATGTGTGAAGCCCCTCTACAGGCGGCTTAAGGTGCTAGTTATGGCCTATTTTTTAGCAAAAACCGACCCTGAACACTACTCCATCGACAACCTGGAGCAGGACAAAGCAACCGTATGGGACGGAGTACGCAGCGCCGCGGCGCTGCTTGCTATCCGCGCCATGCGGCCCGATGACGAGGTGCTGATTTACCACAGCCAGGGAGAAGCCGCCATCGTCGGGCTGGCGCGTGTAGTCTCAGAACCCCGTCCAGACTCCAACGACCCGAAAAGCTGGGTGGTTGATATAGCGTTTATCCGCCGCCTTGAGCAACCAATCACCCTGCGGGAACGAAAATGTCGTGGCATGGCTCAAAGAGAAAAAAGTGTTGTAGGAGATCACCATTGGATAACAGCGCAACCTGGTATGTTGGCGGATGCTGGGTGCATCCCCACGAAGCCACGCTCTCGATTAACGACATCGCGGTGCTGCGCGGCTACAGCGTCTTCGAGTCACTGCGCACCTACGACCGCCGCCCATTCCACCTCGACGAACACCTCAAGCGCCTCTACCAATCTGCTGTATTGATCGGATTAGAGATACCCTGGTCATCCAGGTTTATCGCTGACATCATTCGCGAGACGATAGCGCGCAACACCTACAAACACGCGTCGATTCGCCTGCTGTTGACCGGTGGAGAAAGCGAGGATGGCATCACGCCATCTGGTAAGCCGGTATTGCTAGTTATGATCACTCCCCTGGGAGAGCGCGATATGCAGCGATTTGCCAGGGGCATCAAGCTCATTATCACCAGGCTGCAGCGTGAAGCGCCAGAGGCAAAGACCACCAATTATATGGCAGCAGTACAAGCATTGAAAGAGGCCGCGAACCGCGGAGCTGCGGATGCCCTCTTCGTCAATGAACAGGGGCATGTCCAGGAGGCGACGCGCAGCAACTTCTTCATATTTCGAGGCGATATCCTGGTCACACCCCGCGATGGCGTATTGCACGGCATCACCCGCAATGTTGTGCTACAACTCGCGCAAGGCCGCTTTGCCGTCGAGGAACGCCCGATCCTCCTGGAAGAATTGCTATTGGCCGACGAGGCCTTTATCACCTCGTCCTCTAAAGAGATTACCCCGGTCGTGCAGATCGACGACCTGGTGATTGGCAGCGGCAAACCAGGGCCGCGTACTACTGAACTGGAACAGCGATTTATTGAGATGATCGAGCAAGGAGACTTTTAGGATGCTATCATGCCAACAGTAAATAATCAGATGCAGGGGAAAATCTGCATGATAACCGGGGCCAACTCCGGGATCGGGAAAGCTACCGCACTCGGACTCGCGCAGATGGGTGCGACGGTAGTGCTGGTAAGCCGGGACCGCGCCAGGGGCGAGGAAGCCCAAAACGAGATTAAGGCGAAAAGTGGCAACGACGCCATCGATCTCTTGCTTGCAGACCTGTCCTCGCAGCAGTCCATACGACAACTTGTAGCAGATTTCAAGCAGCGCTACACCCGGCTGCACGTGCTGATCAATAATGCCGGGACCTTCGCTTTGACCCGGCGCGAGACGGTGGACGGGCTGGAGATGAGCTTTTCCGTGAACGTGCTCGCGCCTTTCCTGCTCACCAACCTGCTGCTCGACGTGATCAAAGCCAGCGCACCCGCGCGTATCGTGAATGTCAGCTCGAATCTGCAGGCAAAAAACTATTTGAAGCTGGATGACTTGCTCTCAAAGAAACGCTACCGCCCCATGCTTGGTTATGCGCAGTCGAAGCTCGCCGTGGTGCTTTTCACCTATGAGCTGGCGCGGCGGCTGGAGGGAACGGGCGTAACGGCCAACTGCCTGCACCCCGGCTTCGTGGCAACCAACATCGCGCAGCGCGACCTTGCACTTCCCGCTCGCCTCGCGACAAAGCTCATCTTCCGCTTTGGCACCAGCCCGGAAATAGGCGCAAAGACCTCCCTCTACCTGGCTACTTCACCCGACGTAGAGGGCGTTACAGGCAAGTACTTCGAAAAGAGCGTTCCCAGAAGGTCAGCTGCGCTTTCCTATGATGTGTCGTTGCAGCAGCAACTCTGGAAGGCGTGCGCGCAATTGACCGGCTTAACAAACGAAGCGCTTCAAATTTGAAGTAATTTTCCCATCCAAAGGAGAACATAATTGGCAACAGCTTACGCTGGCACCCGCTCTTCTTGCAGACTGGCTGCAAACTGGGGATCGACTAATCTAAAGGACTCCACAAAGTCTTTCTGGTTGTAGAGTGCTTGCAGGACTTCTTGAGTCAGGGCAGCAAGAGCGGAATCAGGGATATTTTCCCCACCTCCCTCTTCCCACGCGCTTGCCCACACCGCGGCCATACATTTACAGCCCTCGGCTATACAGGTGACCGTGCGCTCTCCAAGGACACTCCACATATTCTGGAGCAGCTGCCTTCCGCCCCCCTGGTCGAACGTATTGATGATATCCATAGGAGGGAGCGTAGCAATGCTCCTGCGCATCAAGTCCACCACGGCTAGAGCAGTGGCGTGCCCTCCTTGAAACGCAGGCTGTATTTTGGTCTGTTGCAGAGCCTGATTGACACCGGCAATGACATCTGGCGCGAAAGCGTCCATCATACTGGTCTCGTACTTTGAATGCACGGGGATCTCTTCGTGGTGATCCGGTCGACCATGATGCAGGTACGACACGTGGAGCGGTTGACAGGCATCGCCCACGTAGTGCGAGACAATGCCCCCAGCGCAGATAAACTCGGTAATTTTTCCCGCCTTGACAAATTGCACCATCTGACTATACATCTGCCAGACGCGGAAGGGAAGTGCGCCGCGTTTGTCCACATTGAGACTCTCGTAGTAGTGATTCCACGTGTCAACGCTCAGGTTATTCGGGTCCTGGCACAGATCTAACAGGGTTTTCCCACTGAAGTCTCCCTGGCCCTCTTGGTCCATATCCGCAAAATGATTGAATTCATCCTCCGGGCGCGTCCTACGCCAGACCAGGTCGGCCACATCGGCCAGCGGGACAAATTGGTGCGCATCGATTGCTCGAATCTGTCCAGATTGAATGGCCTCATCACGGAAGGCAATCAAATCAACATTGTTATGAAGCAATTGGCTTAGCCTGGGATCGGTCACCAGTTCGCAGGCTTTGGCCGCAATCTTGTAGTGCCCCGTCGCGCCCCAGTATTCTCTGTGCCCGATATTCCAGCCACGAAAGACATCGACGTCCAGTTCGCGGCAGATTGTGCTGAGGCAGGTTGCAAGCGCAAAGCGGAAAGTCACCTTCCCTTGCCCATCCAGCAGCTCATGACCACCCCACTGAAGAGCAATTGGGCGATAACGGCGTGCTCGCCCTCCTTGCTCTGGTATTGGTTCATCAAAGAACCAGACCGTACCAGAATCCCCCGGGTGGGTGTTCAGTGGCATCTGCTCATTACGTGGGCCGATTAACAATTCGCTGACATAATCAAACCCGCCTGTTGATTTATAACGATAAAAGAGTGCCTGGATTTCCCCGACCAGTTCACCGGAAGCGCCACCGAAGGCACGCATAGGACAACCAATGAGATCGAGCGAGAGAGTATCGGAGTTGAGATCCACGGGCTCACCAAGTTCGCCAACACCAAACACCTGCGCAGTCCAACAATTCATATCTTCCACATCAATCAGGCCTGCATCCATGTTCAAGTAGGAGCGAGTCCCCGAAAATGCCTCATACACCTCTTGAAAGGGCTTCTTGCCCACCTGGTTCTTGTAAGATCTACCTATTTGTTGGCGTTCTCCGCCAAGTAAGGAGTAAACCGGACGCCCTTGCTCTCCTGTAACGTGGCGATTGGTGAGTGCGTAAACCGCATCTCCATCTGAGACAAGGCAACCAAGCGATCCGATGTGGGCCTCGCCCTGCACATCCGTCAGCACAGGATAGCCGCCACCAATCAACATGTCAGGAAACGCTATATTCTGAAGCGGCGGAGGTGCTTGTTCCTGTTCTTCCACGAGCAGGACGCATGTGGGCACAACCCGGCCATCGGGCATATAGAGGAAACGCGGAACGACCTGGTCGGGATCCTCTTTAAGTAGCTCCTCCTGCGACTGCCACCGATTCACAAACACAAGCACGCAAGGCCATGACCAGGGCGTCACTACCGTATTTTGCAAAGTGCGAACAGGAGAAGTTCTCCCACTTCTCTTCTCAAGCGGATGTTTTGCTACTTTCGCATCAGGATCACTGCTGCGGATGCGATACAAGCCAATAGCAGTCGCAACAACATTTTCTAAGTGGGCAAGGTGTACATGGTAGGCCTCACGCGCCTGTAGCAGATCATATATGGAAAGTGACTTAAAGTCTCTTTTCCCAGGGAAAAAACTTTTCATAGGTACATTCTTTCTAAAGGAAACCATTTACTTGAAGAGAAA
Organism: Chloroflexota bacterium; assembly: GCA_005881995.1. The sequence goes on from VBHV01000558.1 coordinate 10,203, forward strand.
TGGGCAGGCCTCTCAAGAGGACTACCTTGTAGACTTGCCTACGCTACAACTTAATGAGGCTGAATGAAAACGCCACAAAGCTTTCACCGTCATTATAACTACGCGTACCTTATCTGTTTTTACGGCATCATTTTTTGTGTCAATAAGCGACTCCAACACCCTTTACTGATCTCAGCATGGAGAAGTAAAGATGTCGTAGAATAGGAGTATGGGGGCACCAAGAAAAGCCAGAGGTCATTGGCCGTATAGACAGTTCCCTCACCAGACAGACCAGAATACCTGAATAGGAAGGATATAATGCACATGGCTGAAACATTTCCATTAAAAATTGTCGTGCTTGGTGCGGGCAACATCGGAGGAACGCTTGGTCGCAAATGGAGCGCCGCTGGCCACCAGGTCACTTTCGGCGTCAGCGACCCCAAAGGACCTCGCTCGCAGGCGCTGCGCGCTGAACTGGGCGACAAGATAAAAATTGGCACGGTCGCGGACGCGCTGCAAGCAGGGGACGTGGTCGTTATGGCCCTACCAGGCGGCGCTATGGAAACGACCATTACTACCAACGCTGCTCAACTCGATGGTCGCATTATCATCGACACGGCGAATCGTATGGGAGGCGGCCCAATGAATAGTCTCGCAACCTTCCAGGCCCATACGCCGCGCGCGCAAGTCTACCGCGCATTCAATACACTTGGCTGGGAAAACTTTGCCGATCCACTATTCAGTGGTATACCCGCAGACCTCTTCTACTGTGGACCAGCAGGCGACTCCAACGATATGGTCACACGCATGATTGAGGATATCGGCCTGCGCCCCATGTACCTGGGCGACAACAGTCAGATTGACCTGGTAGACGCGGTTGGAAGAATCTGGTTTGCCCTGGTCTTCGGCCAGCATAAGAGTCGCCACCTGGCATTCAAAGTCTTGACCCGCTAGCTCGATTAAAGCGCGTATTTGAAAGAGAGGGAATAGCTATGCCAAAACGCGCTCGCGTAGCATTAAAAGTGAACAACCTGGCATCCAGCGTCACCTTTTACGTCGATAGCCTGGGTTGCCAACTCGTAGAGGGCCAGCCGGATGCCGACATGGCTGTTGTCCTCGATCCTTACGGTGACCTTCTCCTGTTAGCCGGGCCTGAAGCTAAAGATGTAAAGAATCACCTGGATGAGACATGCGTCATTTATAAGCCAGGAGATACCCTCGATCTCTCAGAACAAGAGGAAAACCTCGATGCGCGCCTCGCGGCTCTTACCGCACGCGGCTTGACCGATATCCACCAGGAGCAAACTGCCGAGGGCGACCGCAAGCTGACCATCAAAGACCCAAGCAACTATACGATTACCTATATTCAACGCGTGCAGCGCTCTCCCGAGGAAACGAGAGCGCTGTATGCCAGGGGAGGAGACGACCTGGAAGCTGTCCTGGCAGGGTTAACTGAAGCTGATCTCGACCTTACACGCGCCCCGGATGAGTGGTCTATCCGCCAGATTGTTCACCACCTTGCCGAAGTCGATGCTATGTTCCTCATGATTTTTGAGTCGGCTCTTGCTCAGCCCGGCATTACCTTTATCCGCAACACCTACGACCAGGCTCACTGGGCAGAAACGCTGGCCTACAAAGAACGAACGATTGAACCATCCCTCGCATTGATCAAAGCCACACGCCAACATATTGCAAGACTCTTACAGCATATTCCCGATCATTGGGATCATTTTGTACTGTTGAAGTTTGCAAGCGACGAGGGTGAGGGGTACAAGATGACTGTCGGACAACAGCTGAGTGAAATGAACTGGCATCAAGCAGAACACTGCGAGGAGATTAATGAGACACGCCGCATCCACGGTCGCTAAAACAAAGATGTCTTTCTCATACTGCCACGAGCGCCCGTGGCAGCATGAGAAGTTGTTCCTAATGGATGACCAGGTCTGCTAACCAACCGAGGTAATCGCCTCCGCCTCTGCCACCGAGCTAAGCGCCTCCTCGAAGATGTCCAGCCCCTGCTTGAGCTGCTCGTCTGTCACACTGAGCGGGACCAGGATGCGCAGCACATTATCGTACATACCGGCCTTAATGAGCACTAATCCACGGTGATGGGCCGCGGCCAGCACATCGCTTGCCGCATGGGAGTCGGGTTCTTTGCTCGTGCGATCGCTCACAAGTTCCATTGCCGCCATACCACCCAATCCTCGCACGTCACCGACGAACGAGAAACGCTCCTGGAGATGTAAGAAGCGCTGGGTAATGGCGTGGCCAATCTCGCGCGAACGGGCTGCGTAGTCTTCCTTCTCGAACAGGTCAAGCACCGCAATTGCTGCGGCGCAGGCTACGGGGTTGCCGCTGTAGGTGCCGCCGAGTGTTCCAGGCGGCGGCGCATCCATAATATCCGCACGTCCCACGACACCGCTGATGGGCATACCCGCGCCCATCGATTTTGCGATAATCATCAGGTCAGGCGCAACGCCATCATGATCAACGGCAAACATACGACCTGTACGGCAGAAACCGGACTGAATCTCGTCGGCAATGAACAGAATGTCATACTTCTCACACACGGCTTTGAGTGCGTGCAAGAAGCCAGCTGGGGCGGGCATAAAGCCGCCTTCACCCTGCACAGGTTCAATCACAATCGCGGCGACCTGGTCAGGCGCAACCTCGCCCACAAACATGCGCTCCAGTTCCCGGATGCAGAAATCTGAAGCTTCCTGCGCCGTCATATTCATGCGGTATGGATAAGGGAACGGAGCGTGATAGACCTCTGGCGCGTATGGGCCGAAACGATGTTTATAGGGCTTCACTTTGGCGGTCATGGTCATGGTCATAAGTGTGCGGCCATGAAAGGCATTATCGAAAGTGATAATCGCCGGTTTGCCGGTGGCATAGCGAGCAATCTTTACCGCGTTTTCAACCGCCTCAGCCCCGCTATTAAAGAAGAGTGCTTTCTTCGGAAAAGCGCCGGGAGCAATTTTGACGATGCGTTCAGCCAGATCAATATATGGCTCGTACATCATGACGCTAAAGCAGGTATGCGTAAATTTCGCAGCCTGTTCAGCAATGGCCTTCACTACTTCCGGGCGGCTATGCCCGATGTTCATCACCCCAATACCACCGGCAAAGTCGATATAGCGATTGCCATCGACATCCTCAATGATAGCCCCTTCGGCCTTCGCTGCAAATACAGACATGGTGGAAGAAACACCGCGCGCCACAAACTGCTGGCGACGCGCCAGCAGCTCACGCGATTTTTCTCCGGGAATGTTCAAATACGCCTTTTTGTCGGACATGGAAGCCTCCTAGAATGAAGAAGAAAAGGTAGAGCGCCAACAGTCTTTCTACCATTCTATCATATTCCATAGGAGGCTAGAACGGCCAGGTCCACTATTAAAGATCAGCCATAGTTAGCATCAAGCTACGCCGCCAAGCTGCGCCGGTTCCTTGCGTCCCAGAAAATGCGCCGCAGCCTCCTTCAACCGCGTCTCACTGCGCACGCCAAAACCGGACAACTTACGGAGGCGCTGCTGATGAGCCGCCCACCACAGCTTTTCGGGCGAATCGATGCCCAGTTCTTCATACAAGCGGATAGCAACATGCGGGCCAACATGCTCGACCGCCATCAATGAACGCGCGCCCTGGGGCAAGGATTGCATGCACAGATCATTGTAGAATGTCATCGTACCCGTGCTCACCAGCTCGGCGATGCGCATCTGCAAACGCCTGCCCAGACCCGGCACAGGCAATAGTTCACCTCGCGCGACAATTGCCGCGGCAGGTTCCTGCAATTCCAGCACTCCACGAGCCGCGTTACGGTATGCCTGTATACGATACGGGTTACTATTTTGAAACTCCAACAGGCTGGCGATACTCGAAAGCACCTCGGCAACCTGGCGATTCGTCACCATTGGCCGTGTTGTTTGTTCTGCCTCTAAACCCGGCAGCATTGGCTGCACAGGCTGCTTCCCTGGCTTGCCGTAAGCATAAGGCATTATTTGGATGGTTTGTGTAAGCTGCATCATAGAGTTCAGCCTCTTTTCTTCACAGACGCCCTGTCTGGTCTCTATCTCTCTATTCTTTTTGCGCCGCCCCAATGTGGAAAACTGCGCATTAGTGTACAAGATACATTGAAATCTTGTTCTAATTATAGCACATTACACAAGAAGCGTCAATTCAATGATCCTGGTTTTCTGGAGCTTGCAAAGTACATTGACCAGGCGCTAGAGCAAATCCGAACCAGATGGAACATAGCAGCGTGCATCGAAGAAAGGTGTGGCAGCAGTCGAGTGAAACGTCTCGACATAGATGATATGAAAGCCGCTCTCTAGCAATGGCGCCAGGCACGGATGCGGCCCCGGCACATCAATCCGCACCCTCTCGGCCCGTGGTCGGGCCCAACTCGTGGCTGCCAGGACACAAGCCGTTGCATCTCCTGGCTCGCTCACCCCCAATGGTCCTACAACCCAGGTCTGGGGCGTGAGTGCAGTTTCCGCCTGCCGCACGTACGCGTAGCCAACGGTAACGCCTTGCCGTCGAAACCACAGGGGAATGCTCTGCTGCTGCCTCATCCAGAAGGCATGATCTACCGGGCGCGTCCGTCCGCTTACCTGAGCATCCCACTGGAGAAAGGCCGGGTCCCCGGCTTGCCCCTCGACAACCTTGAGGTCAGAGGGTGACTGTTCCTGGCGAGCATGTCCCTGCCACAGCAGGTTAAAGTGCGGAAAAACCGGCTGCATCCCCAGGCGAACGTACAAAGCCTGCGCTCGCGGGTCCGTCGAACTCATGGTGCAGCGAATACCTTGATCCTGGGGAAGGACATGCGAGAGCAAGGTCTTTCCCAGCCCGCCCGATTGGGTCCGGGGATGGACGAACAGGTCGGTGAGAAAGGTAACCGGACCTCGTGTAATTGCCCCTGCAAAGGCCAGGATTTGACCATCCTGCTCGGCCACGTACATCGTGCCGGTCTCAAACACGTGACGCAGCACCGAGGGAACGGTCAGGGGAAGCGCTGTATCGACACCCTCCGTTTCTCCTACCTCACTCAGATAGTACACCAGGTACATCGAGGCAAGATCGCTCGCTCTTGCCGCACGAAAACTCATCATGCTGATCTCCTCTTTTTATATGAGTTAACCAGCTAAAACAAAATTTCATTCCATGTACCAGGTAGCAAAATACTCATGGCCATGTCTATAAGAAAATTTCAGCGTGTAATCAAGTGCGTCGCGAATAGTTCAGAAGAGGGCATCGTCGGGATCAATCTTGCTAATAGCTCGTCATTGACGGCTGCACCCGCCGCCTCTAACGCTGAGAAGAGTACCCCCACAATTGGCTCGAAACGGCTGCGTGTCGGGCGCGCATCGGGAGAGGTCGTCCGGACGCGCTCAATAATCGTATCTGCCAGCAGAATTGATGGATGGCGCAAGACCCCCCCGGCTAAGACCAGCGAAAAGGGCGTTCCTTCAAGCCCGACGCGCCGCGCCGCCACTATCGCGTAATTGCCAAGTGCCCGGCCATGTTCCTGCACAATC
>VBHV01000559.1 GCA_005881995.1 Chloroflexota bacterium
TAGAGCCAGCATTCACGAAGAACCCAAAGTTGACAGCAAAACCCATGGAAAACAGCGAACAATGGTAGACGCCAGTGGACAAAATGCGACGAAACGAGCGTCGTCGAGCAGTCCACCCAGGCCCTATCAGACACGAAAAGCATATGCTATACTACCCACATGAACATACGCATACGCTACTTTGCCTCGTTCCGCGAGACCGTGGAAAAAAACGAGGAAACGCTCCCATTAAGCGATGGGGCCAGTGTCTCCGCATTGCGCGAACTCTTGCTCGAACGCTATCCACGTTTGCAAGGAGCCATGGAACGCTCTGTTTGCGCTGTCAATCACCGCTATGTAGGGGTAGAGACGGTATTGCATGAGGGAGATGAGGCGGTGTTTATTCCGCCTGTGGGTGGAGGGGCTCTCTTCACCCCTATCGTGTAGCTCTTGCCTTCGCCACGCGTTCGCCAACTGAAACAAAGAGGGTACGCAACCAGGGAAAGCGAGGGGAGAGAACCGAGAGATGGTAGACACAACAGCAATTTTGAAAACCGTTGCACACCGGCCATGGCCCTTACCTGACAGACCCTGGGTGATGACACAGACCTGGCATGAACTGCTCTTCGCTCATTGGCCGATCACGCCTGGCGCCTTGCGCCCGCTTGTTCCATCGATGCTGCCCCTGGATACTTATGAGGGACAGTGCTGGGTAGGTATAGTGCCTTTCCATATGAGTAACGTCCGTCCCCGCTGGGTCCCCCCGCTCCCGAAGCTATCGCGATTTGTAGAACTAAACGTGCGCACTTACGTGACCTTGCACGGAATCTCTGGTGTCTACTTCTTCAGCCTGGATGCCAGCAATCCCATTGCCGTGGCGCTCGCGCGAACGTTCTTTCACCTGCCCTATTTCAACGCTTTGATGAGCAGTGAGCGACTGGATGATACCATTCACTATTCCAGCCGTCGCACTCACCGGGGCGCGCGCCCTGCGGAATTCAAAGCGACCTATCGTCCCATAACACCGATTACCTTCGCCCGGCAAGGTTCGCTTGAGTGGTGGCTCACTGAACGTTATTGCCTCTACTCCGTCGTAGGCAATCAAAGAGTGTATCGCGCCGAAATTCATCACGTACAATGGCCGCTCCAGCTTGCTGAACTGAATGCGACATGCAATACAATGGCAGCCTTTCATGGCATCCATTTGCCCGATACGCCTCCACTGCTGCATTACACGCAAAGGCAAGAAGTGCTCATCTGGTCCCCCCTGCGGGTAAAATAGGCAAGGCTCGTTGTCATCGGCATGTGCATACGCTATACTTTGTGTATCATGATAGAATTCGGAAAACCCGCTAGAAAGGCCATCTATGGAACCGCTGATTATAATTACTCACGAGCCGCTTGACCGGGACGCGCTGGTGGCGGCGGTCTCACATCCGAGCGTAGGGGGAATTGTAGTGTTTGAGGGGGTGGTGCGCGATTCGGCGCGAGGCAAGCAGGTACGGTACCTGGAGTATGACGTGTATCCTGAGATGGCCGTACAGCAAATACGCGCGATTGTGGCCGAGGCGGAGCAGCGTTGGGGAGTCGAGCGGGTTGCGGTTGCGCATAGGATTGGACGCCTGGAGATTGGCGAGGCCAGTGTGATTGTGGTTGTAGCAACGCCGCACC
>VBHV01000560.1 GCA_005881995.1 Chloroflexota bacterium
GCGCGGAAGCCTTCGATGCCTGCCGCTACATTATCGATACGCTGAAAACGACGGTGCCCATCTGGAAGAAAGAAGTCGCTACGGATGGAGAGGAATGGGTCGAGGGATAAGCTGTATCTGAGAACGACCTGAAAAACGTGACTATTTCCAGAATAGAAAATGCCCAAAGGGTTACGCCAGGGCTTTTCTATATGGTATAGTTGTAGAAAGTAGTCATTGTTTTTCCCGGAGAAACGCATTGTTTAGCCCTATGGATGATCATAGGCTTTCTCCCGGAGGTCTTGATGAACTTATTCGAAAAGCAATCCCGGCTCAACCAACTCTTCACGCAAAGTCCCGTTAATGCTGCCTACCTGGCTGGTTCTCTCTCGACACGCACCTCGTTTGGACACCTCACCGACGTTGATATTGCCATTCTGCTGATGGAGCAGATCAAGTCAGACCAGTTTCTTGACTACCAGCTCTACTTCTTCAGCGAGTTAGCGAAACGGCTGGAGTCGGACAATATCGATGTGGTGATCTTAAATCAGGCGTCGCTGCTGCTCAAGTTGCAGGTGATTAAATATGGGCAAATCCTTTTCAGCCGCGATGAGAAGCTGCGCGTCTCATTTGAGACCAAGGCGGTGATGGATTACCTGGATTTCAAGAAGTTTGACGAAATCCAGAACCAGGCGCTCAGTCGCCGCCTGTATGGGCAGATATTGCCCGTTGATAAGGACTTGTTGCAGCGCCACCTGAAACAATTACGCGAGGCCGTGGTGATCCTGCACGATCTGGGCAAGACTGCACGCGAGGAGTTTACGACGGACTACCGCGTTTACGGCCTGGCTGAGCGTTACCTGCAAATCGCGATCGAGGCGTGCCTGCACGTCTGCGGCATCCTGGTGGCCTCGCTTGGGCTGCGTCGGCCTGAAGGCTATCATGAACTGCTCAGTATCGTTGCGGCACAACATATTATTCCGCAAGCATTAGCCTACAGATTGGAGGTGCTAACCAATCTGCGTGACGCGCTGGTGCATGACACGGATACGCTGAACCGCGATCTCCTGTATGATCATATTCAGCAGCGCCTGGGAGATTTTGAGGCGTTTGTTACGACTGTCGAAGAGAGACAACAGAGTTAGCAGCAATAGGGCGCGAGTACCGCGCCCTACCACTTTTTATGCCTCGGCCACGCGCAGGGCGTTAGCTTGTTCCATTGCGGCAGCAGCATCTTCTGGGCGACCCATTTCCTCGTAGATCTGAGAAAGCGTCTCATAGGCGAGCACCATGGAGGGGTCCAAAGCGATGGCCTGGCGGGCCATTTCAAGCGCTTCCTCGTACCGCTTGACTTCGCGCAGAGTATCGGCAAAGTCGTTGTAGTAGTCCGCGTTCAGCGGATCGCTTTCGATGGCGTTTTCGTAGTTTGCGATGGCCTCATCGTAACGGCCAAGCGCGTCATAGGCGGTGGCGAGCTGGTAGTAGCCTTCTGGATCGTTCTCGAACTGCTCCAGCAGCGTCTGGCATGTCGCTATGGCTTCGTCGTAGCGTTCCATACTATTATAGGCATCTGCGAGTCCGGCGTAGGCAGCGGCGAGGTCATCGGGGTCCAGTTCGTTGCGCATACCGATAATTTCCTGGTAGGCGCGCACCGCTTCTTCATAACGTTCAGCTTCAAGGTAGGCTTCTGCAAGACTGAACCGAGCCGCGAAATGAGTGGGGTTCACCTGCACCGCCTGCTCGAATGCTGCAATGCCTTCATCAGTGTTACCCTGAGTCAGCCGCCAGGTACCCAGGTGTTCCCAGGCTTCCGCGTCATCTGGCGCGATGGTGACGATACGGGCGTAGATTTCAGCTGCCTGGTCAGGCTCACCAATAGCCTCGTAGACGGCGGCCATGCTGTCATAGCCAATGCGCTTTTCAGGATCAAGCCCGATCATTTGATTGGCGACCGATAGTGCTTCATCGTACTTCCGCATATCAATATAGAGGTTCACCAGTTCGGCATATCGAGAAGTATCCCCAGGATCTTCGTCTACATGCTTCTCCTGATCCATGATGCGGCGCAATTGCTGGTTGACACGCTCGCGTACGTCGGCCAGGTTATCGGCGGCGATGGTATTCTCAGGATTGAGAATGAGCGCCTGTCGATAGTTCTGAATGGCATCCTGGTAGAGAAATTGTGCTCTATAGGCATCGCCGACGCTGAGATAGAGCATATCATTGTCGGGGGCAAAATCGATGGCTTCCAGGAAGGTCTCCAGTGATTCTTCTTGCATACCCAGTTCACCATAGAGATTGCCCAGGTTGATATAGGCATCAATCAATCCGGGATCAATGTCGATTGCGCGCCGGTAGCTTACAATGGCTCTCTCAGATTCGCCAAGATATTGCAGGGCAAGGGCCAGATTGTAACGAGCGCGCGCATCGGAGGGATTGACCTCCACGGCATTTTCAAAGGCTTCTGCCGCGGCCTCGTAATCGCCCTGCTCGGCAGCAGCATTGCCCTTGTCAGTCCATTCCTGCGCTTCAAGCGCCGGGGTTTCACTTTGGTTAGCGGTACCATTTTCCTGCTTATTGTTTGCGTCATCCATACCTTGTACTTCTCTCCTCTATGTTCTCTCTGTCTTGTTTGCATATGGCCAATTGGTCAAGGGGTAGTATAGCATGTTCGGCCTGCTGCTACTAGCCCTATTATCTTGCAACGCGCAAGGTGAGTTGGAAGTCGAAGCGCCCACCGGGAAAGATGGTTTCAGTAAATGCGACTGGCGAACCGGTAGGGTCGAAGGTGGTCGAGGTGAGATGTATGACGGCCTCACCAACCTGCATCTGTAAGAGTTCTGCTTCACGGGTGGACGCCTGGCCTGCATTGATGTTCTGCTCGGCGATAGAGGGAACCAGGCCTTCGGTCGCCATCAGTTGGTAGAGCGAACCTTCCGCGACTTCTTTCGCGCGCTGGTAAACGCCGCTGGCGCGTGGGTAGGGCAGGTAATCCACTTCATAGGCGATGGGAAGACCATCGGCGCTGCGCAGTCGCTCCAGGCGTATCGCCTGTTCCTCGTCCGCCAGGCTTAATTGGCGACGCACGCTCTCAGAGCCGCGCACCAGTTCACTGAGGAGCAAGAGGCCACCCGGGCGCTTACCCCGCCTTGTAAGTTCAGCGCTGAGGCTGGTCAGTTCGCTCACGGTCTGCTGCACACGTGGCTCGCAGACAAATGTGCCCTTGCCATGCTGCCGGTATAATAGGCCCTCGTTGACGAGTTCCGTGAGAGCCTGGCGTACGGTTGCGCGGCTGACATGATAGCGCGCGACCAGTTCCGGTTCCGATGGAATGGCTGTGTGCGGGGCCAGATGACCGGCCTGTATCTGCTGGCGTAGCACTTCTTTCAGCTGGTAGTAAAGCGGTAACGGATTGGACCGTTCAAGTATTGGCATATACGGTTCCCCTTATGTCCAGACAACCACGTCAAAAAATTAGAGCACTTAAGGTTGCTGCGAAGAATATACCACAAAGGGAAGACGGCGTCGAGAGGGTTGGTATGAGGGTTTATGCATTTCGCGTGCCATATCACGAAGACATAACGAAATTACTTCCTTCGCGATATGGCGACGCAATAAAAAATGAGAAGGACGCGATTGATCGCGTCCTACACATTTGGATTTCTTCAATTAGACGGTGCTAGATTTGGCGACCGCGCGCTCGATGCTGCGCTTCAGACCGACAGGGTCCGCGCCAAGTACGCGATCAAACTCTTTGCCATCTTTGAAGATGATCATCGTTGGAATGGCCTGGATGCCATAGCTATTTGGAGTGCGCTCGTGCTGGTCAATGTCCATTTTGGCGAAAGCTATCTTGCCATTATACTCGTCGCTGAGTTTCTCATAGACGGGGGCAATCGCGCGACACGGAGGACACCAGGTAGCCCAGAAGTCAACTATGACCGGTTTGTCAGATTTGAGTACCTTTGCTTCGAAATCTGTATCTCCAACATGGAACAGGTTGGCATGATCTACCATATACTGCCTATCTCACTTTCATGTACTGTATATATACAGGTAACTGATCTTCTAACCAGTTAAACACGGCGGGCTCCATTTTTATTCCTGCCGCACCCATTGTTTATTATACTCAAAAGTACGATTCTCTGTCCATCCCTATCCATTGGATGGTAATAAAATCGGGGCGCGTATGCCGCGCCCCGATAGTTTTCCGTATGTTACGCTTAATTACGGCGGTTGCCCTGGAGAATGGTCAGGATTTCCAGGATGTAGATGAACAGGTTGAGCACGGTGATAAAGAGTGACACCGTCAAGCCGATGGCATTGGGCAGGGTATCAGCCATGTATTTGGCGCGCTGCACGTAGTACAGAATATACGCCGAGAAGATGCCGACGCCTGCGACACAGATCAAGAATACAAAAAACGTGCTGTGGAAAAAGATGCTGACCAGGCTTGCTACCAGGAGCAGAATTACGCCGAAGAAGAGCTTCCCACCCAGGCCGGAGAAATCGCGCTTGGTAGTCCAGGCATAAGCGGCCAGGCCAAGCGAGGTAACAGCCGTAATCAAGAAAGCCTCGGCCAGGATATAGCTGTAGCCAGCAGCCAGGTACAGCCCAATGAGCGGCGAGAGTGATAGACCTTCCAGGAAGGTGAAAAGGTAGAGCAGGAACAAATTGAGTCCCGGCTTATTAATAGCAAACATCAGGGCGAACAGCACGATAAAGCCGCCAATGGCGACGATCCAGTAAGTGTTATAGGTTTACTCACCAGGCTGCCAGCCTGGGCATTTTCGGCTCCGTAGGGCATCGGCTGGTACTGATAGCGCGAGGCAAAAGCTCCACGTCCAAAGCCTCCACGTCCACCACCAAATGGGCTATTATTTCTTGGATTAAACATAATGAACCTCGATAATGAATTTGAACACTTCTCATCAGGTGACCGAACTGACGGGAACGTCTACTACTTGTCTGTACTAGTATTACGAATGAGATGGGTTTCTGGTTATATAATAGCGATCAATTCCAACGAATTATTTCTTACGACGACTGCCTTTCGGCGGTTCAGATTCGACAGGAGGTTCTGAACTGACCTTTGCCTGGGCAGTTTCAGTGGTTTCAACGATGTTGGTGATATCACAACGCGGGTGATTATTGTCCGCGTGCCAGTAAAGTGTACTCCCGGCAGGTTTGAGCATGCGACCACCGCAGCGCGGGCAACGGCGAGGTTCGAGTTCCCCCTGACTCTGTGTCATGGTGATTCCCCCCTCAGAAACAGGTAGAGTTGTAACAATGACTACATGACGCTCCAGACGCCGCAAATCTCACAAAATGCGATACCTACTTCACCAAAGGTTTTACTCCGTGTATTCCAGCGATCATAGGCGATGGCGATGGAGCCACAATTCCAGCAGCGAGCGCGGCCACCAGCTTTCGTCTCATCAGCCAGGCGGCCCAGCAGCAGGTCGCGCGCCTCATCCGAGCCCGTATAGCCTGGATTATAGGCCAGGTGAAGCAGGTTGCCCAATGGCAAGGAGATTTCATGGGTTGGCGCTTGTACGGACGGCGACGGTGCAAAAGCAGCCGGAGGTGGAGCTGGCGGCTGCGGAGGACGTCGGAAAAGTTCACCGCGAGGGGTACGCCTGCCGCCTTCAATTGAGGGAGCGGGTGTATACTCCGGGCGTTCAGTGCGATCGCCGTTTATTATTGACGGCGTTGTCGGCGTCGCATTATCCAAACGATCTTGTGTTGGAGGAACCCTCTGGTCTCCCTCCATAGGCGTGGAAGAGGCCTGCTCCACCGCAAGCGATGCCGCGGCCTGCTCGGTCTGATCCGCGAGATGGTTGTTATTTTCAGGCTGATCGGGTTGATTCGCGCGCCTGCGACGTGTTATTGGCATAGGAGGTTGCTCCCTAACAATGAGTGTAAGTACAGCTTTCGCTTAAGATTATATCACATCAGACGCGTCAGCTTATTTAAAGAAATCAGCGTTGATCTTGATGTACTGTTTCCATTCTTCTGGAGTAGCCGACTCTTCAAAGATGGCGGTAACAGGGCAGGCGGGCTCGCATGCGCCGCAGTCGATGCACTCGTCTGGATTGATGTACAATTGCTCAGCCGTGTCAAACTCTGGTTCGGTCTGTGTGGGATGGATGCAATCGACAGGGCAGACATCTACACAGGACGCATCTTTTACGCCGACACACGGCTGAGTAATAACATAGGTCATAGTTTAAATATCCTCCTCTTGGCCCGCTCAGTACAAGTTCAAGATAGAGCGGCTAAGTTCTTTTGAGTTGGCAGGGTTTGATTTCAGCCACGTTCAGTATAGTGGGTTATGCTGGCATTGTCAATTCTTTGGGGGAGTTGGAAACAGGAGCATGAGCAGGCTATGGTAATTTGCTGATTTTTAAACCTGAAAAAGCAACTTCCGCGTTCTTGTCTTCTACGATCAGGCCTACTCCACCAGACATGAGCGCAGAGGCGGATGTGTCAGTAACAGGTGGTCCAATCTTTACGTCATTGATGAAGAAGGTGAATGTATTGCCCTTGGCTTCGACGGTGACAGTATTACTTTGTCCCATAGCGGTTTTGAGCTTTGGTGCTGACCCATTCCCATTTTGCGGAGGAAGCGAATATTTAGTTCCATCTTTGCGTAAAAAATCGTATTGACCACCGCCGGATGCTGTAATCTCGAAGAGATAGTAGTGCGCTTGATCCTGGGCGGAGCGAAAGACGATCCCGTAATAATCGGCTCCATCCTGTGGGCTTGTTATCTCGCTCATCGTGACGGTGAGCCGGAAGTTTTTATACACATGGGAACCGTAGCCGTATAAGGCGATAGCGACGTTGTTCGGAGAATTATTCAAAATATGGTAGCGACCCTG
>VBHV01000561.1 GCA_005881995.1 Chloroflexota bacterium
ACCGTCTCTTTACTGAAACTGAGGCTCATAGTATTCTCCTGGTGGTACCCCTTATTCCGATGGCTGAGTGCGTTGGCAGCTAGAATAAGAGGATATAGACTTCCCTGCGTCCTTACAGAATCATTTTTCCCGTAACTGTCATTCTACCAGCCACAGAGTGAAAAGCAGTGGAGATCAGGTAAGGATATGGTTGAGAAACAAAGGTGTGATGTTAAGAATTACTGCGGACCGATCAGGGTATGGCGGATGAGCATTAAGTGTGTCAGGGGACCGAGGCCGCCGGGGACAGGCGTGAGAAATGAAGCCACCTCTTTGACGTGCTCGAAATCGATGTCTCCCACCACTTTACCATCGATGGGATTGATGCCCGCGTCCAGTACCACCGCGCCCGGCTTCACCATATCGGCGGTGATGCTGGCGGGTCGGCCAATACTAACCACCAGGATATCCGCGCTCCTGGTGATGCTGGCAAGGTCCTGTGTGTAGGAGTGGCAGATCGTAATGGTGGCATCGCGGCGCATCAGCACGAGCGCGATGGGCTTGCCTCCAATGTTGCTGCGCCCGACAATCACGGCGTTGCGCCCGGCAATTGGTATACCGGCATCTTGCAGCACCGTCAGGATGACATCAGCCGTCGAGGGAATGAAGCTGGGAAAGCCCAGCAAGAGATTTCCGGCGTTGCGCGGCCCCAGGCCATCGACATCTTTTTCGGGGCGTAGGACCTCGGTGACGACCTGCTGCCGGATATGCGAAGGGAGCGGCAGGAGCAGCAAGACGCCATCGGTGTTGGGATCATCGCTGAGCCGGGCAACTTCGGTGCGCAGCTCTTCCTCTTCGATCTCAAATGGATAAGCCAGAGTTGAGCAGCCCAGCCCGATTCTCTGACAGGCGCGCACGAGTTGCCTGCTATATACCTCGGCGGCGCCGTCGTGTCCTACGATGATTTGTGCCAGGCGCGCCGACCGATGTTGCTGTTTGCGAAACTGGGCGGCTTCGCTTTGCAGTTCAGTTGTCATGAGTGCTACCAGTGGTTTGCTGTCGAAGATGGTGGCGGACATGCTTTCGGTCTCCATGGATAGATTCTTTTCGCATCATATCACATGTTTCATCTATACCCAATTGGGGGATAGAGTTGGCAAGGGCATTAAAAATGCGTTAAAATGCTCTCGCGTGAGATGACATAGTGATATCTGTTTGGAACATCTGAAAGCATTATAATAATAATAAGGAATAGGCATTCGGTACTATGTATAGCTGAGAGAGAGGAAATCTATGGCTGGCGATTGTTCATTTGATATAGTATCACAGTTTGACGAGCAGGAACTCGTGAATGCGTTGGATCAGACGCGGCGAGAAGTGTCAACTCGCTACGATCTGAAGGATACCAGGACGGAGATTGCCCACAGTAAGGACAATATCACGATTGTTACCGATAGTACGCTGACACTGAAAAGTGTGCGCGATATTCTTGAAACGAAGGCCATACGGCGGGGTTTATCGCTGAAAATCTTTAAGCTGGGCAAAGAGGAAACCGCCTCAGGTGGGAAAGTGCGGCAGGTGATCGAGTTGCAGCAGGGACTTTCGCAAGAACTGGCGAAGGAGATCAGCAAACATATTCGCGAGGTCTATCCCAAAGTGCGGCCGCAGATTCAAGGAGATGCTGTGCGAGTGACGGCAAAAAGCCGCGATGAACTACAGGCGGTGATTGCGCTGCTGAAACAGAAAGACTACCCGGTTGCATTGCAGTACATCAATTATCGAGGATAAAGAAACAAGATGGACTGCTTTGAAACAATAAGAGTCTTGGAGATAAGGTACTTTAGTACCAAAAAGACTACTGCTTAGCTCATAGCGGCTAAATTTGTAGTACCCTAGTTTTAACTAGAGCGATTGGAACTGGTTATCCGGTGTAAACAGCATTGCACCGGTTGCTATAGAGGAAGTGAACCTTTCATGCCTGGGAACAGACAAGTTTTCAGCACAGCCATGAACGCGGCTGACCGCTTTCGCTGGGATAGCCAGTGGACAGAGGCTGCTAAAGAGTATCAACGCGCGCTAGCTGAGTTCCCAGATGACGCGGCGGCCCGGGGCGGTTTAGGTTTTTGCTACATGCAGACCAAGCAGTGGAAGAAGGCGCTTGACGAGTATGAATATATTCTCAAGCAAGACCCGAGCAATGTCATCGCGTTAAGCAAGACAGCCGAGCTGTATGTCATTCTAAACAGACGCGATGATGCGTACAAGGCCTATCTGCACCTGGCAGAGCTGTATTCACAGGCTGGACAGGGAGCGCGTGCCGAGGCCACGTGGCAGAAGGCAGTGCAGTTATCACCGGCTCATCCCGAGCCACACGAGCGCCTCGCAAGTTACTATATGGGGAAAAAAGACTTTGCGATGATGGTCCAGGAGCGATTGGCTGCTGCACAGGGCTATCTTGCGCGTAATGATAGAGCGGCTGCGCGTATGCAGTGCGAAGAGGTGTTGACCGGGAGCAGGCACGGTGTTTTCAGCGCCGAAGGGTAGTTCATCCGGCCCCTTAGCTTCGGGTGGCAATGCGGCAACTGATTTGGTTTCGTTAAGCAATACAAGCGGAGGTAATACTGGCATCATGGGTAATATGGGCAGCGCGGGCAATTTCAGCGGGGGAGGGAATCCTGGACCGGCAATTGCTGGCGGTGGGATACCACCAACCCTCCATAAACGAATTACAGCCAGCCAGGTCACAGGCGTACTTCGGCAGGCTCAGACCTTTCAAACCCAGGGGCATTTCACTGATGCTATCGACCTCTGTGAGCAAATCATCGAGAGCGGTTTTGATCGGCCAGATGCACGCTACTTTTTGGGCTGGCTTTATCAAGAGCAGAGACGCTGGGATGACGCGATTCGCCAGTTTCAGACGCTGTTGAATGATCCCGATTATGCGCTTTCCTGCTATTACGCGCTCGGTCAGTGTTACCGCGCAAAGGGCGATTTGCGAACCGCGACCATGCATTTCGATGAAGCCGTTGATCGCGTGAATCTCGACGCCCTGACAATGGAGGAGTCGGATCAACTGGTGCAGCTCTGCCAGGAGGCGGCCGAGGCTCATCGCCTGTTGGGTGAGCAGGAACAGGCCCTGACAGTCTATAATGCGCTGCTCGGTTTCTTGCGCAGTCGTGGATGGAATGACAAAGTAGCGCAGGTTGAGTTCATGCTCAAGCAGGCGCAAAATACGCCGCTTCCTCCTCGTCCGCCAGCATCAACGCCATTGCCGCCTACACAGCAGGGAAATACTACGCGCGTATTGCCACCTGAGCAGGTAACAATGATGCAGCAGCCTCCGATGGCGCCCAATGGGGCAAGCATGCCTGACGCGGCAACGATGGCGTTTCCTATGGGAAATATGCCACCTGCGTCTGTGCAGAAACCGCCTTCGGCTCCGCTCCCGCCAGGGGCATCAAACTCGCTTGGCGAGTTGCCAGATTGGTTGACAGGTATCTTAAATGATGCCGAAAAAACCCAGGTTGCGAATAAACAGGCAGCTCAGTCGGCTCAGCCTGTACAACCGGTGCAGCCAGTTCCCCCACAGGCGACGGTGGCAAACCAGGCAACTATGCAGCAGCAAGTAGTAAATGGCGAGGCTTCACCATCGTGGCTGACCGAGGGTGCGCAGCCCGCTAACACTGCTAATTCTACGAAGATATTGCCTCCCGAACAGGTGCAGCAAGTTGTGGCACAGGCACCAATCGCGCCGCCACCACCACCTGCACCGATTGCGCCGCCACCACCCCAGGAGGTACCGGCGCCAACGGTCGTATCGATGCCGGCCGAGCAGATAGCACAGGCGCCTGTACAACCTGTAGTAGCAGCGCAACCGGTGCAGCCAGTAGCGCAGCCCGCACCAGCTATCCCGGTTCCAGTTCCTGAACCTCAAGCGATGCTGCCGGTGGAGCAGAAGGCAAGTGCCGCGAGTGCTGAAGTTTTACTCAGCCAGATAGCAGGCGCTTCGAGTAAGGATGGGGTGCTCAAGAATGTGGCCGATTCGCTGCTGTCCAGCACGGTTAACCTGCCGGATAACGTGCGCGTGCAGGTTGTGCAGTCCATGCAGGATATCCAGCGCTATATCGATCACGGCTTGCTGACCCCGGCTACCGAGGAATGCTTGAAGGTCATTGATATCGCGCCGCAGTATCTCGATATCCACCAGGTGCTGTGCGAAATTTACGTGCGCCAGGGCAAGGTTGAGCAGGCCATCACCAAGTATGGCATTCTCATCGATACCTATGTCGTCAATGGCCGCATCGATGATGCCATCTCTACCTATCGCCGCATCCTGCAATTAGAGCCAAACAACCTGACCTACCGCGTGCGCTTGATTAACCTGCTGGCAACGCGTGGGAACAAGGAAGAACTGCTGCGCGAGCGCAGCCTGGCGGCGGAATCATACCTGCGCCTGGGTTATATGGACCGTGCCCTGACCGAGCTTGAGCAGGCGTTGCAGGAAGGGCCGACGAGCGTACCGACCCGCTTGAACTACGCCCTGGCTTTGCAAAAGCTGGGACGCACGCAGCAGGCGGTGGCCGAGTATCAACGTGTCTTGCAGGTAGACCCGCGCAACATTACGGCGCTGGTACGCTGGCATATCGCGATGATTACGGGTGTAGGCACCAATCGCGCCACCACGCTGGAAATCTTGAGCCGCATTCGCTGGCAGCTGCGCGGCGAGGGTCAGAAGCAGTACGAGACGGTGATGCGTGAGTACAGCCAGGCGGCGGAAACCTACCCGAATAATTTCGATGTGCGTTTCGCACAGGGACAAATTCACCAGCAGTGTGGAAACTATGACCAGGCTATCGACGCGTACCAATTCGCGAATCGCGACAGTTCGTATGAAGTCATAGCGCGTACCAGTTCGGCCCAGTGTCTCCTAATCCAGGGCAAGCCGGAAGCGGCTATTCAACAGCTCGAACAGGCGTTACAAACCGTGCGCAATAACGCACGCGGGTCGATTGATCCGTCGGTCTGGGCGGCGCGTCCTCGCGAAGAGGGAGAGGAACACCAGGCGCCAGAGGTGGAAATCTCGCTGCTGCTGGCCAAAGCCTACGGACGTATTGGCAAGCAGGAACAGATGCAGGCCATCTTGCGCCAAGTGAAGCAGACAACGACCTACCACGATGAAGTGACGTCCGCTCTGGCCGAAATTTCCGCCCGCCAGGGTGATTTTGATAGCGCGCTGCAGGAATACGCGGACCTGGTTCATTACTATCGCAGCAATCGCCAGACGGATAACGCGCTGAGTGTCCTGCGTGAGATGGTGCATCTCGCGCCGCAGGACCCGCGGGCACATGCCGAACTGGGTGATATCTACATCAGCCGGGGTCTGCTGGAGGAAGGAATCGTGGAACTGCGCCTGCTGGCGGACATTTACCTGCGGAATAATGACTATGACCAGGCGGGTGAGGTATTGCGCCGTATCGGCAACATCTATGCTGAGATCGGAAGCGCGGACGATGCTTTTATGAACCTGCGCCGCGCTATTGAACTGAGGCCTGACGACATGGATCTGCTGCGCGAAGTGGTTGGTTTCTGCTGGCAGGTAGGGCGTACGCGAGAGGCGACCGAGTACCAGCAGACAATTGCCCGTCACTACTTTGAGACCCACCAGGTCAAGGAGTCGGTAGCCGCGCTCCAGCAGCTTATCGCGCTGGATCGTACCAACTTCGACGCTTACGATATGCTCGGCCAGACCTACCAGTCGGTGGGTGAGTTCGAGCAGGCCAGCCGTGTCTACAAAAACCTGGCGAAGGCGAATCCTGGCGGGACGATTGCCAAAGAGCGCCTGGCGGCCTTGCAAGAATTACGGGCGCAGAGCGCGTAATGTGAGCTTTAGTTGTGAATGATTGCCAGGGCGACCGCAAGGGCAGAGAGGTCGCCCTGGAGCTACTCGATTCGCTGCAACTCAGCATCTTGCTTCCTCTTCTCCTCAATCTTCCTCCGTTCGCTCTCATCCCTCTTGCGTTTCAACTCCAGCAACCGCATATACACCCCATACACCAGCGGTGAATATACCAGGTCGTGGGTCTCTAAGAAGCGCAGGGGATGGCCGCCGAAGCCTCGCTTAAACACGTATACTCCCCATAGTTCCTGGCCTTCTTCTAAGATGTCGGGGATGCCGCGAAAATTGTAGTACCAGCAGCCTTGTGATTTGGCCCATTGCATGCCGGTCCATTGGAGGAGGTGGTTGGGCATGAGGTTGCGATATTCGTTGGAGGATGCGCCGTACATGTACCAGCTCCAGCGACCGTAGCGCAGGACGATGATGCCCGCTATGGCCTGGCCCTCGTATTCGGCCAGCAAGAGGGCGGCGCGGTCACCGGCTCCGTAGAGGCGCATTACGTCTTCGTAGTGGTGTTTGTCGTGGATGAAGAACTGGTCGCGCTCGCTGGTGGTTTCGTAGATGCGGTAGAAGGTATCGAGGTCGGCCTGTCCCTCGCCTCGCCGCACGGTGACGCCTTTGCGAGCGGCCAGACGCACGTTGTAGCGCCACTTTTCTTTCATACCTGCCAGGATGTCTTTTTCGTCGGGGCGCAGGTCGAGGATCCATTCGTGGCGGACGTGGACGGCGTAGGGGTTGGGGCGAAATCCCTGTTTTTGCAACGCTGCGGGCCATGTTGTGTCGTTGTCGGGTACGCTGGGTTCGACTTTGAGCATGAAGGCACCGTGTTTACGCGCCTGGGCCTTGATGAAGTTGAGCAGGACGGTCAGGGCGGGCGAATCTGGGTCGTCGATGACGGGGCCGCGCGGGGCGTAGAAATAGTTGCGGCGCAGCACGGGGGCGCGTGTAATCAGGATAAGCATAGCGGCGCAGAGTTTTCCTTGTTCATCGATCACGCCGGCGCGCAGCGCTTCCGCTCCCAGGTGGGGCGCGAGTTCTCCCCATTCGAAGGACTGTGTGATGTTGCAGCAGACGGAGTTTGCGACGAAGTCGTTCCACTGCTGTTGGTCGGTGATAATACGTGCTTCCATATGTGTTTCTCTCAATGCTCTGTCTTTAGTGATGCAAAGGTCGCCTCATAAGCGCCAGGTTAAGGTCAAAGAGCCATTGTCAGGTGTGGCGTAGGGACAAGGGGTGGTGGAGTTGGATGGGTGGGGGCCTTGTGCTTGTCCTCTGTGGCTCGCCTTAGCAGGGAGGAGAAGCACGGGGCCCCCGCATTCCGCCCCACCTCGCCCCTTGTCCCTACGCAGGAGACGAAGCTGGTTCTTCAGCTTTGCCCCTGGCGGCTCGTTCGAGTTCGATCTTTTTGCGCGCTTCGTGGCGGCGGGCGCGGCGCACTTCAACCAGTTTGTGCCATGTACTATAAATGAATGGGCGATAGATGTAATCCTGGGTGGGCATGTTCAGGCGCGAGAAGCCGCCGAAGCCTTTCTTATATTCATAGACTCCCCACATCTCTTCGCCTGGCTCCAAAATTTCGGGGATGGTGCGGAAATCGAAATAGGAGCAGCCCCTGGACTGTGCCCATTGAATGCAGCGATACTGTAACAGATAGGTTGCCTTCAGATTGCGTTTGTGGTTGGATGAGGCCCCGAACATATCCCAGCACCAGTCGCCGAAGCGGATCAGCATCTTGGCGGCAATAGCCTCGCCCTCGTGTTCAGCGAGGTAGAGGACGGCATCGCCTTTGCCGGCGAACTGGCGCAGAATTTGCTTGTGGTAATCCTTTTGATGAATAAAGAAGGCGTCGCGTTCGCTGGTGACTTTGAGCAGATCGTAATAAGCGTCGAAATCGGCATCGCCGGTGGCTTCGCGAATGATGACACCCTTGCGTTCGGCGGCGCGCACGTTTTGTCGCCAGGTCATCTTGAAATTGGCGAGCAAGACTTCGCCGCGGGGGCGGATGTCGAGTACCCAGCTGCGTCGTCCATGTACTGAAATAGGGTTGGTCTGGAAACCCAGCGCGTGATAGGCGGCGATCCAGGCGTCCAGGTGGGGGTCGTCGTCGGCGATATTCGGTTCAAGGCGCAGGACGACGGCGCGCTCCGCCTTTGCGATCTTCTGCACGCCCTCGATTAAGGCAGGCAGGGCGGGCGAATCGGGAGACTCGACGGTTGGGCCGCGCGAACTATACAGCCAGTTCCAGCGCAACCCGGGAAGAGGGAACGGGACCGGCGAGACGGTCAGCAGCAATGCGCCAACCATGCGTCCATTGTCGAGCGCGCCCAGGCGGTAAATGCGCCCGCCCAGGTATTTGTTCAGTTCGCCCCATTCAAAGGATTGCAGGAGATGCCCACGCGGCTGGCTGGTTAAAAACCCGTTCCACTGCTCATGGTCGGTTATTTCCTGGATGGTGACCATACTACTTTTCGAGACTCTCTAAATATTCGCTGCGCAGGATGCTGTAGACGCGCACATCGTGATATTTGCCGAAGCGTAAGATGACCTGGCGCAGCGTTCCCTCGTATTTCATACCTGCCTTTTCGTCGGCACGCCAGCCGCCAACGTTTTCGTCCATATCCTGCGTCTGTATGCGGTTGAGGTTAAGTTCCATGAAGCCATAGCGGAACATCAACCTGGTCGCCTCGGTGCCGTATCCTTTGAACCATGCCGTGCGATCACCAATGATCACATAGAATTCCGCGCTCTGGTTGACAGGGTTGATGTCTTTCAGGCCAACCAGGCCAATCAGTCGATTATCGATATTGAGGGCTACGCCAAAGATGATGTGTTTGGCATCTCTATACAGCTGCTCGATACGCTCTTTGCCGCGCGAGTCGCTGGTGGGGTAGATAGAGAAATAGCGCCGTATCTCTTCAGCATGTGCGACGTGTCTTGTGGCATCACGACTCCTCCGGCTCGCGCGCCTGCAACTGCGGATAGGAATCGCCTGTGATGTTGAGATCGGTAGGCGGGATCATGAATGGTTCAGGCGCATTGATATCTTGCTCGTTTTGTACGTCGGCGGGAGTGACAGAAGCGCGTACTTTTCTTTTGCGAGCAGGTATGGTTCGCTCGTCCAGGTGCAGTGGGCGCGGCTCCGGTGGTTCCGCGATTTCTGCCGGCTGATCTTCAGGCTGGTTTTCCTTTTGAGGAGTCGGAGCGGCCAGCATCGCGGTTTCAATGACTCGATCCATTGTATCCACAATAGTAAATTTCATGCTCTTCTGAATTTTGGCTGGAATTTCGGCCAGGTCCTTTTCATTTTCTCGTGGAATGAGCATGTGATAGATATTGGCATGATGGGCGGCCAGCACCTTTTCTTTGAGGCCACCGATTGCCAGGACACGCCCGCGCAAGGTAATTTCACCGGTCATGGCGAGATTAGCGCGCACAGGACGACCTGTCAGGGCGGAAATAAGCGCGGTGGCGATAGTGATGCCTGCCGATGGGCCATCTTTGGGCAGGGCGTTTTCCGGCATATGGATATGCAGATCGGTGTTATCCTGGAAGCCCGGGTCGAGGTTGAACTCGTCGGCGCGCGAGCGAATATAGGAGAGAGCGGCATAAGCCGACTCGCGCATGATTTCACCCAGCTGGCCGGTAATCAGCAGTTCGCCTTTGCCCGACATGGTCGCCACCTCAACGGGTAATAAAATGCCGCCCATTTCGGTGACGGCCAGCCCCATGGCCACCGGATATGGGTATCCGGTTTCTCGATGATGCGGCGCGCCGCTTTACGACAGATGGCAGCCAGTTGGCGGTCAAGGTTGCGGACGCCTGCCTCGCGGGTATACCCTGTAACGATGTGCTGCATGACGCCCTGCGGGATTTTCAATTGCTCAGGCGCGAGACCATGCTCTGCCAGCACTTTGGGCAGGAGGTGACGCGTGCCGATATTCACTTTCTCCTCAAGCATGTAGCCTGGAAGATCGATAATATCCATCCTATCGACCAGTGGACGCGGAATCTGGTATTTCACATTGCCCGTGCAGATGAAGAACACCTCTGAGAGATCAAAAGGCACCTCCAGGTAATGATCGACGAACGCGTGATTCTGCTCGGAATCAAGTACCTCTAGCAGCGCTGACGATGGGTCTCCCCGGTACTCGGCGGAGAGTTTATCAACCTCATCGAGTAAGAACACCGGGTTGCGCACGCCGACGGTTTTCATCGATTGAATGATGCGCCCCGGAAGCGCGCCCACATAAGTGCGGCGATGGCCGCGAATCTCGGCCTCGTCGCTCACGCCTCCCAGGGAGATACGGGCGAATTTTCGGCCCAGGGCACGGGCAATCGAACGGCCCAGCGAGGTTTTTCCCACGCCCGGTGGGCCGATGAAGCAGAGAATCTGCCCCTGACTCTCACGCCTGGCAAATCCGCCCTGCCCGGCGCGTTTCTGGCGCAACTGTCGCACTGCCAGGAATTCGATGATGCGCTCTTTGATGCCTTCCAGCCCGTAGTGATCTTCATCGAGTATCTGATGGGTCGCTTCAATGCTAAAATGATCCTCGCTGCGCTCGCTCCAGGGCAATGCCAGTATCCAGTCGATATAGGAGCGCAATGTCGCGACCTCAGCCGCCTGCGGGGGAGTACGCTCAAGGCGATCAATCTCTTTGCGCACCCTGGCCGCTATCTCAGCGGGCATGACCTTTTCACTCAATTTGGCGCGCAGATCGTTGGCCTCGGTGGAAGCGTCGATGCCCAGTTCCTCCTGGATGGCCCGCAGTTGCTCGCGCAGGTAAAATTCTTTTTGCGTGCGATCAACCTGGGAACGGACACGGGTGCGTATCGTCGATTCGAGTTCAAGAATCTCGATCTCATTGCCCATAATCACGCAGATTTTTTCCAGGCGTGCCAGTGGGTCCAGCGTCTCCAGGAGTTCTTGCTGCTGCTGCGGATCGGTCACGAGGTGGGCGGCGAGCATATCTGAGAGCCGGGAGGCTGTTTTGAGCGCGACGATGGAGTTAATATCTTCGGCGGAGAAGTGGCGGTTCAGTTGGGCATAGCGCTCAAAGAGGTTGGTGGCATGACGTACCAGCGCATCGACCTGCGCTCCTTGCTGCTGCGTTTCCGAGAGTTCGCTGACGGCGACGCGTAAGAATGGCTCCTGTTCAAGGAACTCTTCAAGCTGCACACGGAGCAGGCCGTGGATGACAACCTGAAAGTTACCATCTTGCTGCCGGTGCATAGTGGTGATTTCCACCAATGTGCCGTAGGGGTAGATATCTTTGGGTTCTGGATCATCGATATCGGGATCGAGTTGAGAGGCAGCAACCAGCACGTGCCCTGGCTGCATCATAGCTTCTTCGACGGCGCGAATGGATTTCTCACGCGCCATAGACAAAGTGATCCGTGTGCGGGGAAACACTACCATGTTTTTTAACGCCACGAGGGGATACGGCATATATTGCCCATGGTTGTCTCTAATCGTTTCCTGGCGTTCCTGTTCGTTCACGTTTCCCGCCTTTATAGGGACGCTCTCTATTACGCCCATAAGTTCAGCATACCGCCGAACAAAGAGAAAACTATCGATAAAGACAGATGAGTCTGCGTTATGCAGACTCATCTTCAGAATATGCTGTGGCGCGCTCACTGCGAGTTACCAGCAGCGGTTTATTGTGCGCGGTAATTACATCCGCGTTGATAATGACCTTTTTCACATCGGCGCGCGATGGGATTTCGTACATCACATCCAGCAGGATATCTTCAATGATGCTGCGCAAGCCGCGCGCCCCGGTGCGTTGTTTGAGAGCACCTTCGGCTGCTGCGTCAAGAGCATCATTGGTAAAGACCAGCTCGACACGATCAAGCTGTAGGAATTTTTGATACTGCTTGACGATGGCATTTTTCGGCTCCGTCAGAATGCGGATCAGGGCATCTTTATCCAGGGCATCCAGCGAGACCGCGACGGGCAGGCGCCCGACAAACTCAGGTATCAGACCGTACTTGAGCAGGTCATCAGGAATCAGGTGAGTTAAAACGGATTCTTCCACTTTCTGCTCACTCGGCCCGCCCGACTTGAAGCCCATCGTCCTGCTGCTGCCTAAGCGTTGCTCGACGATCTTGTCGAGACCTTCAAATGCGCCGCCGCAAATGAAGAGGATGTTCGAGGTATTGATCTGAATGAAGTCCTGGTGTGGATGCTTGCGCCCACCCTGGGGCGGCACGTTGGCAACCGTGCCTTCGACAATCTTGAGTAAGGCCTGTTGCACGCCTTCGCCAGAGACATCACGAGTAATGGATGGATTATCGGATTTGCGCGCGATTTTATCGATCTCGTCGATATAGACGATGCCGCGCTCAGCGCGCGCCACATCGAAATCGGCGGTCTGGATCAGGCGCAGGAGGATGTTCTCGACATCCTCACCAACATAGCCCGCTTCTGTGAGGGCGGTAGCGTCCGCGATGCAGAACGGCACATCCAGAATCTTGGCGAGCGTTTGCGCCAGTAGAGTCTTGCCGCACCCGGTGGGGCCGATCAAGAGGATGTTACTCTTGCCGAGCTCGACATCGTCTATCTGCATGCCCACGCCGATACGCTTGTAGTGGTTATAGACCGCCACCGCCAACGACTTTTTGGCGCGTTCCTGTCCAATGACGTATTGGCTGAGTTGTTCATAAATCTTCTTGGGCGTGGGAATCTTGCCTGTTTGCAGGCGCGGCTTCGCGATGGTAGCCTGCTCTTCCTCGATGATTTCTCGACACAGGTCGATGCACTCATCACAGATGTAGACCCCACCAGGACCGGCGATGAGCCTCTGCACCTGGTCCTGACTCTTGCCACAAAATGAGCAGCGGTAGGTTGTTCGCAAGTTTTTCGAGTTTGCCACGTCTTTCACCTTTACATTTCCAGGGCTACGCCTCTTGCGGCGTCTGGGTATCCGCAAGGGATGCTCCTACATTGATGGTTGATTGATCTGTGTCGGGTAGATTTGTTTCTGCTGACTCTGTTGGCTGTGCTGGCTGAGCTTCATCAACAACCCCGGTAATACCAGCGACCTCGGCTTCACCTGCGAGGGCAGCAGCCTCAGCATTCGCCAAAGTTGCCTCTTCTGCCTCCGCGTCCTCATTTTCCGCATCGGGATCGGGACCTGCAGCCAATTCTACCAGGCGCGTCACGGTCTTCTCGCGTATCAAACTCTGGGCCAGAGCGCGAAGCTGCGCATCTGTACGCGGTAAGGGCTGTCCCATTTGCGTATAGGCGCGTGCCAGCTCTTCAATCTCTTCCGGCGCAACGGTGATCTCTTCCTGCTTCGTAACCGCGTTGAGAACGAGTTGCCGCCTCACGCGCTTTTCTGCATCGGGTTCCAGTTCCTTTAGATACTCTTCGCGAGTCTTGCGCATCAGCAGCAAGTACTGATCCATCGACATGTGCTGCTGCTCGAGCATATGAGAAAGCTGGTGCATCATCTCTTCCGCTTCTTCCTCGACCATGACGGGATGAACGGTTACCTGTGACTGTTCTACAACCGCGTTGACGACCTTCTCCCGCAGCTCATCTGCATTACGGCGTTTCTTGTTGGCAAGCAGCTCATCGCTGATCGCTTTACGCAGGTCCTCCACGCTCGAAATCTCGCCGTCACTGACCTCCAGCGCCAGCGCGTCGTCGAGTTCAGGCACGAATTTCGCTTCGACTTTATGCAGTGTTATGTCGAAGTTGCCTTCTTTCCCGGCGAGCTTCTCATTAGCATAATCGGCCGGGATGGTCGTGGTAAAGGTTTTGCTCTCACCGGCCTGCATACCGATCAAATGCTCATCCATGCCTGAGAACAGGCCAACCCGTTCTTCGGTCAATTCAAAGGGATTGTCTTTCAGATCGGAAATAGTCTGGTCTTCTACGGTGAGTTTCAAGTCTACCGTCACACGATCAGCCATCTCAACCGGGCGATCCACGACATCCCAATGGGCCTTACGATTACGCAGGGATTCGATCTGCTGCTCAACTTCTTCGGAGGTGACGGCTGCCTCCTCGCGATCAAAATGCAGCGAGTGATAATCGCCCAACTCGACGGGTGTGAGAACGGGTACTTTCAGACTAAAGTGGTAGGGCTGGCCCAGCTCTAAAACGGGAGCATCTATTTCGGGCTGCGCAAGAGGAGTGATGTCGTGCTCTTTGATGGCGTTACGATAGGTCTCGTTCATCAGATCGTCGAGACCTTCCTGATAGATGTACTCCTTGCCGAGTTGCCGCTCAACTAATGAGCGGGGGGCTTTTCCCCGGCGGAACCCCCGAATATCAATCTTTTGGACAAGTTTGCGGTACGCCTTGTCTGAAGCCTTTTCCAGTTCATCCCAGGAAAAATCGACTTCGACAAGCGCTACACTGCCCGGCAACTTTTCAACCGAGACCTTCACGTTTCCTCCAACACAGGTGACAAACATAGCTCCCTCACGAAGCGGGGGCTGCCTGTTAACTGCCAACTATCATAGTAATAATATCTAAGGTAAGCTTTGCTGCAAAAGCAGAGAGAGACAAATACTCCCCAAAAACGGTCTAATGAATAGACCAATCATGAAAGAGTTCTGATATCGCGAACGGTGGGCGGTGAGAGACTCGAACTCTCATGGCTTGCGCCAACGGATCCTAAGTCCGCCCTGTCTACCAATTTCAGCAACCGCCCATAGTACCTGAAATACTTCTTTGTATCACTGCTGAGACGCAGTCTCCTTGCAGTAATGCTTTCAATTTTGAGCAGAAAAACCTCACCCCACGATGATACATCAGGGTCATAGCGACTGTCAAGGCAACGTGGCTATATCACTCCGTTTGGGCTAGAAAAGATGCTCTACAGGCGTAGCCAGTTGCATCGCTTTCCTCTCCAATGTTACAATAACTGTGATCGAACTATGCCTTACCGGCTGCCTGACGCGCAGGGTGCTTCCTATCATCCCTGCTGACACGCAGTGTAGAGACGCAGTCTCGTTGCAGGGATGCTTTCAAGCTGGAGATGCAGTGCGTCTGGTTGTTGCGCAGTCGGAATACGGACCCAGTTGACGGTCGGAATGTGGACCCACATGCAGCAAGAAAAACAACATATGCCTCCTGGCACGATGACTCCTTCCCAGGTTTCTGGTTTGGAGAGGCCTGAATTGTATATCAATCGCGACTTGAGCTGGATTGAGTTCAACCGGCGTGTCTTCGAGGAAGCGCAGGATAATCGCCATCCATTGTTGGAGCGTGTCAAATTTCTTTCCATTTTTGACACCAACCTGGATGAATTTATTATGGTGCGCCTGGCCGGGTTGAAGGACCAGGTGGAGGCGCATGTTCCCTCGCTGAGTCCCGATGGTATGACGGCGGAGCAACAGCTGGCTGCTGTCCGTCAAGCGCTGGCCCCCCTGGTGCAGGAAGTAAGCCAGTACTGGCGCAACGAATTGGTGCCCTTGCTCGCGGCGCAGCATATCCACATTCTGGACTACGAGCAATTGGATGCGCAGCAGCGCGCCAGCATGCGTACCTATTTCGAGCGCGAGGTCTTTCCTGTATTGACGCCGTTGGCGGTTGATACAACGCATCGCTTTCCGCATATCTCGAATCGCAGCCTCAATCTGGCGGTGGCTCTTTCTGGCGGACACTTTGCACGCGTGAAGGTCCCGCCAAGTTTACCGCGCCTGGCGCGCGTTCCCCTGAACGAAAAGGTGCCGGGAGCATTTGCCTTTGTCTGGTTTCGCGTGTTGCGCGACGCCGATATTGAGATTCGAGAAGATGAATCTTCCGACTTGCTGGAAAGTATTGAGCAGGGACTGCGTGAACAACGTTTTGGTGCGGTGGTAAACCTTGCTGTCAATCCCTCCATGCCGCCCCGTATTCGCAGTCTCCTGCTTGATAACCTGGAGATTACGCCTGAGGACCTGACCATTATCGATGGGCCGCTTGGACTGGGTGATGTGATGGAATTGCACCACCTGGATCGTCCCGATTTAAAAGATCCGCCTTTTACACCACGCACTCCCGCTGAACTGCGCAAAACATCCGAGCTGTTCACGGCTATTCAAAAGCACGACCTGTTGATGCACCATCCCTATGACAGCTTTGACTCTGTGGTGGAATTTATTCATGCTGCCGCGCACGATCCCGATGTGCTGGCGATTAAGCAGACGCTGTATCGCGTGGGTACAAACTCGCCTGTCGTCGCCAGGTTGTTAGAGGCTGTTGAGAATGGTAGACAGGTCGCAGTGCTGGTGGAACTCAAGGCGCGTTTCGATGAAGAGAATAACATCGAATGGGCGAGGGCCTTAGAGCATGCAGGCGTCCACGTCGTCTATGGGTTGATCGGGTTGAAAACGCACGCAAAGATAGCGCTGGTCGTGCGCAGGGAAGCTGATGGCCTGTGCCGTTATGTGCACCTGGGGACGGGTAATTACAACGCGACAACCGCGCGTATCTACGAGGATATATGCCTGCTGACCTGTCGTCCCGATATTGGAGCGGATGCCTCGCTGTTGTTTAACTCGCTGACCGGCTATTCTCGTCACAGCGAATATGAGCGGCTCATCGTGGCTCCACAGTACCTGCGACAGGCGATCTTAGATCGTATAGAGCGTGAGATACGGGTGCATCAAGAGCAGGGCAATGGCTACCTGATCTTCAAGATGAACGCGATAACCGATCCTGCGGTTATCTATGCCCTGTATAACGCATCGCAGGCGGGAATACGCATCGATCTGCTTGTGCGCGGCATCTGCTGCCTGCGTCCCGGTATACCAGGTGTCAGCGATACTATTCGGGTACGCAGTATCGTAGGGCGTTTCCTGGAGCATAGCCGTATCTATTATTTTGGCAACGGTGGCAATGAAGAAATATACCTGGGAAGCGCGGATATGATGCAGCGCAACCTGGATGGCCGTGTTGAGACACTTTTCCCTATAGAGGACCAGGCGCTGCGTAAAGCCATCCATGAGCGAGTCTTGCTGCCAATGTTAGCCGATTCGGTGAACGCGCGTGAATTGATGTCTGATGGTCACTATGTCCGTGTCTTGCCCGAAGCTGACGAGCCTCCATTTGATTGCCAGGACTGGTTTATCACGCATCCCATAGTCGATGCGGGGCCAGACCATAATGGCTCGACCATCAGCGCATTTCCCTCCGGCGCGTAGGCAGAACTACTTACTAGTCGCGATCAAGAGCCAAGAGCCAGGGCGACCGCAAGGGTGCGCCCGTACAATACACGAATGCGCCTCTCGCCTGTTTTACCCGTATATTGTACGGGCGACCCTTGCGGTCGCCCTGGAAAGAGCTATTTGTGACCTGTTGACCAGCTGGTGAATATCCTTCAGGGCGCGATAAATCGGCCCCTACGCTACGCTTATTAGAAGGAGAGAAATGTCACTCCTGGACCAGGAGAGAACTCTACGTTGACTACCTTCCAGTAGTAGTAGCCCCAGTTCATATTACTGGCGATTACGTGCCCGTTGCTAAGGATTTGCTCGACCACCGCGACGTGGCCCAGGCCATAGGCTCCCTGTACCCATGGCTGCAGGTCTACAATGGCTCCCACTGTAGGCCTGCTGGAAACCCGCCAGTGGAAATCGTTCGCGCGGGCCGTCCACTGCCAGGCGTCCGATTGGGTTGTCCAGGGAACATAGACGCCATGCATCTGGTAGTAACGTTGGGCCGCGAACCAGGTACATTGCCCGTAGGGGAAGGAGTTCCCCTGCCCGCGCGCTGGTGGCGGTCCGCTGCTTACCGCGTGGCCAGGAATGCAGACCGTCTGGTTGATGTAAATCATATTGGGGTTCGCGATATGATTGTATGAAGCGAGACGGCCCCAGGTAGTGCCGTACCGCGCCGCGATGCCACCGAGGGTGTCGCCGCTCATAACCACGTACGCATGGTCGCCATTGGAGCAGTGGGATTGGGCATACGCGCCAAATAGATGCATCCCCAGTCCGTTTCCAAGTAAAAGTATCCCGATCACCGCCACCACACTGATGTGTCCGATTACAATAGTTGCCACTCGATGCCGTGCAAGAACGTGCCTTAGACCTGTTCCGCTGCTTGACGGGGAGTCGTTATCCCCCGGCGGCATCGGCATTGGCTTCAAGTCTCGTTGGAGTGTTTGCATATGCAAGTGAACCTTTCCATGTTTGCCTTGTCAGACAGATCACAAAACCTCACATAACCCCCACATTTCCCCGTAATCAAATAAATTGATACAGATGTGCATATTAGCGTATCGTCACCGTGGATTAGCTTGAAATATGTTGAGACATAGGAGAAATTGGCTAGAAAGAATCTATTGACGGGTCAAAGAGGGGTATGATATAGTATGCCGCATAGAAAAAGCAGGCCAAGGTAGCTCAGTTGGTAGAGCACAGCACTGAAAATGCTGGTGTCGTCGGTTCGATTCCGTCCCTTGGCACCCCATTATTACATGTAGGGTTCTAACGCCTCGATCACATCTTCCACTACAAAAGGCTTTGGGATAATCCCCTCAACTTTGCAGGATGTTACTTCCTCCAGCTTATCTAATGTCGAGCTGCTCACACACATCTTTGCCGCTCATCACCGGCATCATCACGTCGAGGAAAACCAGGTAGTGCTCATCGCTGCGCAGTAGTTTCAAGGCTTCCATGCCGTTGCGCGCGACGCAAATAGGGTATCCTTCGCATTCGAGGATGTCGGCCATCATATCGCGAATGATGGGATCATCATCGACAACCAGCACTTTCATGTTGACCTCCAGGGCGACCGCCCTTACACTTAACTTTCAATGGGCGGCGCTTCTATGCGTGGGAGATAGAAGCTGAAGATCGAGCCTTCGCCAGGGACGCTCATCTCTAGCCAGAGTTTGCCGCCCATGGCCTCGATGTAGCGGCGGCAGATGTAGAGTCCCAGGCCTGAACCGCGTACCGGCGTGGTTAATGAACGGGAGGCGCGGACGAACTTTTCGAAGATTTTCTCTTGATCTTCAAGGGGAATGCCGTCCCCTTCATCGCGTACGCGCACCAGCACGACTTCCGGGTCCTCGCCGTTGACAAGCTTGCTGTAATCGACCTGGCCTTCGGGGAGCTGCGAAAGGGTGGTCTCGCTCGCG
Source organism: Chloroflexota bacterium (assembly GCA_005881995.1). The sequence continues at coordinate 18,955 of VBHV01000561.1, forward strand.
GTGATCACAATTTGACCGGTCGGCGGAGAATACTTGGCGGCGTTGTCTAACAGGTTGGTGATGACCTGGCGCAGGGGCAGGGCATCGCAGGTGACCCACAACTGCGGGTCGATGTGCATAATGATCTTCTGCTCGATGTTGATGCTGAGCATGGTCGAAGCGATTTCCGCAGCCGCCAGTAACTGTACCGGGCCGACCTGCAACTCCAGTTTTTTATCAATCGCGCCCATTTTCGCAGCCTCAGTCATATTGGCGACCAGGTCGATGAGTTGCTGCGTGGCCCCAGAGATTTTGGTACCATAGCGCAGAACCTGTTGTGGTGTAATGCGCGAACTCTGGCGTTTGAGCAGTGAAGCGTAGCCACTGATGGCACTGAGCGGCGTGCGCAATTCGTGAGAAGCCGTGACGATAAATTCATCCTTGAGTTTGTCCATGCGCTTCAATTCAGCGTTGGCATCGCGTATCTGTTCAAAGAGCTGGGCATTGCGGATGGCGCTGGCGGCCTGGCTCGAAATCGCCAGCAGGGTACTGACCTCTTCGGGACGGAATACGCGGTCTTGCCAGGGAGTATGCACGGCCAGGATGCCCACGATTTCTGTCTGGTAGCGCACCGGGATCATGAGCATTTTGTGACTGTGGGTTTCGCGCAGGAAAATTGCTCCGCCTTCGCCGCTGGCCTGTGCCAGTTCCTCGAGCATCATGGTATCCAGGTAGAAAAATGAGCCTGCTTCCACCATCTCTGCCAGCAGGGAGTTGTGAAAGGGCAGGCGGATCATCTCGATCAAGTCATCATGTTTCTCGCGGCTGCCGGTCTGCGTCGCGTCTTTCCACTTGCCGGTGCTATCGTAAATGGCCTGCGCGACCAGTTCTTCCCGATCGGGGGTGAGTTGAAAGAACGTGCATAATCCGGCCTGTACCAGTTTAGCCGAGGTTTCAACGAATTTGTGCAGCAATTCGGTCAGATTCAAGACGCTGCTGATAGCCAGCAGGGCGCTATTCATAGCCGCCAGCGATTCTTCACGCTGTCTAGCCTTCTTTACCGACTGGTT
>VBHV01000684.1:0-2431 GCA_005881995.1 Chloroflexota bacterium
TTGCGCCCGGTATCCATATCCGTATGTAGCCACTCCACTGCTCCGGTCGCAAAGAAGACAGCAGGCCAAAGAGACGATAGTGAGTAGCCTCAAACATCTCTATCGATTCTTGTAATGAAAGCGCGTGCAATCCAGCTTCCCACTGGTCATTTAATGCCAGCACATCCCGGTAATCTTTACCGGTTCGCTCGCCGCGCAGATGTGCCTCGAACTCCTCCAGGCAAACCTGCTCCCAGTGTCCGATATGCGCCATCACATCTTTGACCGACCACTTGCCCACCGGCCCTTCTCGCGTAATCTCATCTTCACTCAATCCAAAAATGGCCGAGGTGAGCGCAACCCGCGCTTTCAATAATCGCCGCGATACCCTGCCCGCCGCCAATGCACAGCGAAGCTGCGCCATATTTCAAGGCATGGCGTCGTAGCTCGTACATCAGGGTAATAGTCAGCCGCGCGCCGCTTGCCGCCAGAGGATGCCCGATGGAAATCGCGCCGCCGTTCACATTCGTTTTGTCGCGATCCAGCCCCAATTCCTTTTCCACAGCCAGGTATTGCGGCGAGAAGGCCTCGTTGACCTCGACGCGATCCAGGTCGGACAGCTTCAAATCGGCGCGTTTGAGCGCGAGGCGAATGGCGGGCGCCGGGCCGATGCCCATAATCTCCGGCGGAACTCCAACCACGCCCCATGAGATCAGGCGTGCCATCGGCTTCAAGCCATGTTGCCGCACAGCCTCGCCCGTCCCCAGCACGACACACGCCCCGGCATCATTGATGCCACTCGCATTGCCAGGTGTCACCACACCTCCTTTGCGGAACCGCGCGGGCAATTTCGCCAGGCTCTCCAGCGACGTATCGCGAATGCCCTCGTCCTGCGTGATTTCGACGGGGTTGCCCTTGCGGTCTTTCACCGTGACCGGCACGATCTCTTGCGCCAGCCGCCCCTCCTGCTGCGCGCGTCGTGCCGCGACCTGGCTTCTCAGCGCATATTCATCGACCTGCTCGCGCGAAATCTCGTATTGCTCCGCCAGGTTCTCAGCAGTGATCGCCATGCCGCAGCCGATATAGCTATCGACCAGCGCCTCCCACAGGCTGTCCTCCAGTTGCGGCGCCTGGCCCAGCTTATACCCTGCCCGCGCCCCGCGCAAGACATGAGGCGATTGCGTCATATTCTCCGCCCCGCCCGCCAGCGCTATCTGTCCCTCGCCCAGTTGCAGCAGTTGCGCCGCGCTTACAATGGCCTGCAACCCGGAGCCGCAGAGCCGGTTGACTGTGAGAGCGGGAGTCTCAATAGGTAGACCTGCCTTGAGTGCGACATGCCGCGCAAAATAGATAGCGTCCTTACTCGACTGTATCACGTTCCCTAAAACGACCTGGTCAATCACCTGCGGGTCAACGCCGCTGCGCTCGATAGCCCCCTTCGCAGCAATCACGCCCAAATCAATCGCGCTCACATCCGAAAGCGACCCTTGAAGCACACCAACAGGAGTACGAGCACCCGCGATAATATAAACCTCTTGCATGATCTCACCTCTTTGTGGAGCAAAACTACTTACTAACTAATGCTAAGTCTAACATTTGCCGATATGCTGAGGCAAGCTGTTCTGGAAATGTAGCAGACCTGGAAAACCTTCAAATTCTGGCCTTTAGGAGGCATTCATGGTTGATTTTCTGATCAAGCGAACGGGAAGTGTTGTAGTACAATGAAATACGAGGAGATCGTTGCTCGTCACTGCATGGCGTGGTGATTGGTACTCTCTCCCTTGAACTCCAAGAGATCACTGTGGATGTGATGGAGCTTGCGCTCCATGTCATGGATTCTGGAAGCCATGACCGTCATCTCCATTTCTGCTTTCACATTTACTTGATAGTCCATGTCTGCTTTAATGCGGTCTTTGGCTGCCTGTCTGTTCTGGCTCACCAACACAAAAATGGAGAGAAAGATGGCTTCAAGCGAGACGGCCATCGTGAGAAATTGAAAGGGAAACGGGTCAAACTGATCGATCTTTGGCCCTGCCGTGTTCGCCACAAGCCAGATCACAAAGATCACCAGGTTGAGCAACAAAAAGGGGATAGAGCCGCTGAACTCAGCAATGATATCAGCTATGCGCTGCCCCAGAGAGATATGTTCATCGATTTCTTCATTGGGATTGCGGCTAACCCGTGTTCGCAGGATATCGTCGGCATGCTTGAGACGCTGCCCCAACTCCGTCAGGACGTCAATGGCCGCTTCCGGTCGTCGGCGCAAGAAATCAAAGAATTCATCACGGTCTAATTCCAGCGTCACGACTTCTTCCTCAGAGGTAGCACTGGCTGATCGTGTTTCCCCAGTCAGCATGGATAATTCGCCAAAGAATTTCCCAGGGCCAAGCACATCGAGCACGACCTTCTTGCCATCGGTGTCTGTCAGCCAGATCTCAACTTCTCCCCGTTC
>VBHV01000684.1:2632-4122 GCA_005881995.1 Chloroflexota bacterium
TTGATCTGGTCGATTCTTTCTATGATTTCCCGCCGCTTATGCTCGGTTGAGGTCTGCTTCAGCAGTTCCTATAGCACTTTCAATTCGCCTGCTAGTTGTTCACAATTAGCCATAGGATTATCCCTCCTCGTATGTGGTGATCAATGCATTAAGAGATGGATCACGCTCATTGCTGTATCCAGGCAGACAGCGTGGGAATTTAGGCAGTCCTGAACACAGTCGTCTATCTGGTCGCTCAGCATTGACTCATCTGAAGGCGTTTGTTTATCGGCTATGAAGTGATAGAATCCAATACATTATGCCACATTGAATAGGAGCAGGAAAGGACAGGCAGAAAGTGACTGAACAGTATCATCTTGATGTACTTCGTCAGGGAATAGATGTATGGAACCAATGGAGACAGGAGCATCACTCGATCCAGCCCGATTTCTCAGGAGTGGACTTCAGAGGAGCACAACTGAGCCGGGTGAATCTCTCCGGGGCGCGTCTGAACGGTGCGGACCTGAGCAGTGCAGATCTCAAGGAGTCGCTGCTGATCAGGGCTGATTTGAGTGAGGCCATCCTGAGCCGGACTAACCTGGTGAGAGCGGATCTCCAGGGAGCAAACCTCAGAGCAGTGATTCTCAGCAACGCCAACTTGAGCGATGCGATCTTGAGCGATGCGATCTTGAGCGATGCAGACCTCAGTGGCGCTATCCTCACCGGCGCAGAGGTGACCGGGACAAACTTCAGCGGGGTAGACTTCAGCGATGCAGACCTTACTGGTATAGATTTCAGCCGAGCGAACACTCACGGCGCACGGCTGGGCAAAGCCTATTTCAGCAGGCGCTCCGCTACACCGCTGAATGACAACTATCGTGAGAGTTTGCGCGCAGATACTCCGCCAGAGCAGGGGCAGCAGGGCAACCAACGCGTAGGCATTGACGCGGAGGATCTAGACGAGCGGGTACACGAGGATTGGGCCAATGATGAGTAAATCGCATCACAAGCGATGCTATTGATGTGTCACCTCCCCGTGTCAAGTCACCTTTTATATGCTATAATGTCCATAAGCGATTTCACCCAACAACCGCTTCAACGTAAAAGTGAATTTGCCAGCTCCATCCGAGTTGAAAGGAGGTTCATTCACCCACTCATTTATTCGTTTTATTCCCATCCACTCCCTTGTTGGTCATGTAGTGCATTTATCGCCATACCAGGGCGAGCATGAAGCCATCCATACGGTTATGGATTGACTATCCTACCTATCAGTGGACAGGGCAGTCCACGAAAAAGCAGCTACGTAGGCAATCGCGCCTGCGTTCACTCGATGTGTACCAACGTTTGTACATGTTTTGGTAGTCTTTTTTGAAAGGTGGGAACCTTTTTATGGCTCAATATGCAGCCGAACGTGCTGAAGCAGTGCCAACCGTCGCGAATCCCGCTCCTCTTGGCCTTAGCGCCTTCGCTCTTACTACATTCGTCCTCAGCGCCTCCAATGCACAATTCCT
>VBHV01000685.1 GCA_005881995.1 Chloroflexota bacterium
GATTGCCCTGGGGTATACGATGGTCTATGGGATCATCGAACTGATCAACTTTGCGCACGGCGATATCTTTATGGTCGGGACACTGGCTTCGCTGAGCATGCTCAACCTGCTTGGCATTACCGATGCATCGCATCTTGCAGGATGGATATTAGCGGGTGTCTTGCTTTTGGTATGTCTCAGTTCGATACTCGTGTGCGCAGTACTTGGAGTGGTGATCGAACGCGTAGCATATCGTCCTCTGCGCAACGCCCCACGCCTTGCTCCACTGATTTCGGCAATTGGTGTCTCGTTAGTGCTAGAGGATATTGGGAAATTTACGCTGGGCCTCACCCCCGTGGCAACGCCGGCAGTTCTTCCCAGGATCCCCTACATTATCGGTCCAATCACGATCAACAATACCGATATTCTGGTAATCGTTGTCGCCCTGCTGTTGATGGTCGGCTTGCAATGGATGGTAACGCGCACGCGCATCGGGCGTGCGATGCGTGCAGTGGCCCAGGATCGTGAAGCGGCGGCGTTGATGGGCGTGAATGTCGATCGTATCATTGCCCTCACCTTCTTCATTGGGGCCGGACTGGCAGGCGCGGCAGCGTTTGTCTATCAATTGCAAATAGGAGTCACGGAATTTGACATTGGTTTCCGATACGGCCTGATTGCTTTTACTGCCGCCGTACTCGGTGGCATTGGTAACCTGTTGGGAGCAATGCTTGGAGGATTGGTGATCGGCCTGGTGCAGTCGCTCGTCCTCTACATTCCCGACAGGGACCTGCCCTTTGGCCTGCCAGGAGGCGGGACAGCCTGGTCACAAGCTATTGTCTTCGCCATTCTCATTTTAATACTCGTGTTCCGACCTTCTGGCCTACTCGGCCAGCAAACTGCTGAAAAGGTATAGTACTTGCAAATTTGATGCTCACAGAGTGCATTTTCATGCAAGGTGGTACAAACATGTCTGTTCCTATTCATCACGGTATCCTGCTACCTGCACACGATACACGCCTGCGCCTCTTCAAATGGGTGATAGCGCTGCTGGTGCCCGTTGCTATTTTTACTTTCGTATGGAGCGGCGAAGAGATCATCAATAATGTGTTGTTGGGGCTGTTCAGGCCAGGGAGCACTGTCTATGATACCGGGTCGCTTATCCAGGCCGCGCTTTTTATCACAGCGTTCTACGCAACAATCATGGCTCTCGCGGGCTACCTTGTCGCGGCTGATAGCGGCCGCCGTGGCGCTCTCGAATTATGGATTGAGGTTCTGGTCTTTGCAGTCATCCCGCTCGTGCTGGTGATACTCCTGGGTGATCTTTTTCTTTGTCTTGCCCTCTGCGCGCTTATCTGGCCGATATACCTCTATGGGCGCAAGCGCGTACGCAAAGCGCGGCACATCGCAGCAGACTTACCGATTGAGAACTTACAGGTTCTCGACGCCGAAGGGCAGGCCATCTTTATGAGCCGCGCCACAGCAGGTGGCTTCTGGTTTGCCACGGCCTTTGCGGTTATTTCCTTCATTGCCGACCTGGTCTTTTACTTGACCGGCCAGTTTGGGCAGGCAGGCACCTTCTTCCTGGTCTGGATCGTTCTTCGTACCCTCATGCTACCTATAGCAGGCTATTTCCTGGGACGATTGGGGGGTGTGATAGCTTTGCGATACACACTGGCGTCAAAAGGTAAAAACGATAGTACAAACGACACACCATATGCTGGAAATTCTAGCGGCAGGCGTCGCCAATTAGCAGCGCTCTCATACCTAATGATCTTCCCATACGCAGCGAAGGGGCGCAGCGTTTTTACGTATTCCTCCTGTTTGCGTTCCTGGTCTTCTATCCCGTACTCGACCCGTTCTTGTTTGGCTATGGCACCGCCGGACGCCTGGCAAGTTACGTAGACGCCGGGCGCTACGTGATCCTGGCGCTTGGCCTGAATATTGTCGTGGGATTCGCGGGGCTACTCGATCTTGGCTATGTTGCCTTCTTTGCCATCGGAGCCTACACCTGGGCGATGATTGGCTCACCACAATTCACTGTGCTCACGGGCATCGCCGTGAATCCACAGGTCGGGTCATGGTTTTTCTGGCCGATGCTGCTGGTGACAGCCCTGGTCGCGGCCCTGTGGGGAGTGATGCTGGGAGCGCCAACACTGCGCTTGCGAGGGGATTACCTGGCGATTGTGACACTCGGTTTCGGCGAGATTGTCCCCGTTGTTTTTACGCAGATGGCAAAGTACACCAACGGAAACAATGGCCTCACCGGCATCTACTCACCCGCCTTTCCCGGCGTGCATTGGAATGTATCGACACCGATACCATACTATTACCTGATCCTGGGGTTGATTGCATTCGTGCTGTTTGTGAATGTGCGCCTGCGCGATTCGCGTCTGGGTCGTGCCTGGATCGCAATGCGCGAGGATGAAGTTGCAGCCTCCTCTTCGGGGATAAATCTTGTGCGCACCAAGCTGCTGGCCTTCGCCGCGGGAGCGTTCTTCTCAGGGATTGCCGGGGCGTATTACGCGGCAAAGTTGAGTGCAGTAACGCCGGAAAACTTCAGCTTCAGTGACTCTATCATCTACCTTGCGATGGTAGTACTTGGCGGCCTGGGAAGTATTCCAGGCGTAGTCGTGGGAGCGCTCGCCGTCTACGCGATCAACGTGCTCGTGCTCTCACAGCTCGATACGCTGGCTGCCAATCCCAGTAGCGTTGTGTATCCCATCTTCACGCAAATCACCCACGTGTTCCCGAACTTCTCCTTCAGCAATATTCGCAATCTCGTCTTTGGGATCATTCTGATCGTTATCATGATTTACCGACCAGAGGGACTGATTCCCAGTACGCGGCGCAGGCGTGAGCTACACCGCGTCGACGAAGAAAGAGCGGAAGTGGGTTCATTGGACGCGGTGCCAGGATCGCAAGACTTCGAAACAGAGGTGCATATCGACCTCTGAAGGCACTTCATGGTTCTTCCTTGACCGTACCCGTTTTTTTAGCTATAGTGAGTGCTAATCACAGGTATCTTATTTTCAGGTGAGGTC